>JADHXR010000044.1 GCA_016782865.1 Phycisphaerae bacterium | reverse complement strand
GATCGCTCGAAGCGGCACTATCCGCCGGCGTCCATGAAAGCGTTGTGAGCATCGGCACATCCACAGCGCCGTTAGCCGGTTGGGAATTGCCCGCGGCGCCTGGCGTCGTAAAGCTCCAGATATCTCCTTTATGTGTGAAGGGAGGATCGAACTCGTCGACGCGCCAGTAATAAACCTTCTCCGCTTCGAGCGGGCCGGCGGGCTTATAGGTCGCAGTCCCCTGAGCTGCTCCACCTGTGGCGTTGTCAACATCTTCAAAATTGTCTCCCAGATATACGGTGTGCAACTTGGCGCCGAAACCCGGTGTCCAGCTAAGCGTCGCATCCAGGTCTACGAATTCGGCGCCGTCAATCGGATCGGGGGAATACGCGGTCTTCGGGGGAACCGAGAAGCTCCAGATATTGCCTTTCCACGGGCTGTTAGGATCAGCCTCGTTAACCTCGTCGATACGCCAATAGTAAGTCGTGCCCGGGACGAGACCATCTGGGAAGGGGAAGCCCGGGAATCCAGCAACGAGGAACGTGTCGGTCTGGTTACCCTGGAACGTGGCTTCGGCGCCATCGTTCACATCGTCAGAATTATCACCCAAATAAACGTCGTGTGAGACGGCGGAGTCTCCCGAACTCCAGGAAAGATTTACCCATGTGTCGGCATACAGGGCACCATCAGCAGGGCGGGGGCGGGATGCAAATGGATATGATACGCCACTGCCTTGCATAACCCCAAGAATCCCTTGCTCGCTCAGTGCAGAGTCATAGATGCGGAGATCATCGATCAGACCATTGAAGTAGTGGCCAAGATTTGGGGTGTCGGTGCCAATACGAAAGTCGGCGGTCGAAGCAGCGACTCCCTGTGTTACAGACACCGATCTGGAAACCTCTCCGTCAATATACTCTGTGTAGGTATCGCCAGCATCATCATAGACAGCAGCAACGTGATACCAGGTATTCGCCTCCAGAGCTCTTCCGTCTGTACTTCTGCTGAAGAATCGCCCGCTGGAATCCCTTACATCTGATTCTATCCTGGTTTGGTATAGGGCCAACTTAAAGCCGCCTGCGGCGCCCCAGCCAGGATCATCGAGATCGCCACATATTTTGCCATCCCCACCTGGGTTATAAGGGTATATCCAGACCGAAATCGTGTATCCTTCTGCTGCTCCTCCATCTCCTACGGTCGTGAAGCTCACACCAGTCCCACAATTAACATACTGAGGTGAACCAGTGAACTCAAGCGCCTGGCCGAAACGACCGGGCACAAAGGCCGGGTCGCCGTTTAGGGTGCCATCGTTTCCATTGCCACTTGAGTCATAGGCATTGGCTCCGGAGCCCTCATCAAGTTTCCAGTACCCCACCAGTTCAGCCGAGGCATTGCCTGACATGCTCAGCACCAGAGCAAAACAGATTAGAAGAATCAATTTCTTGCACATAGCAATCCTCCTTCAAATTAAGTATGCAATAACGGTTCTTACGGTCAATTCATTCAATCAGAATCTAACTGAATGATACTATTTCGACTTGGCGCTATCTCCTTCCTTCTAGGCCTGATTTCCCACATAAACTTCACCGAAACACTCCTGCAGGCTTCAAGTCTTATAATACTGTAATCTCATCTCAATTTCAACAATATTCCAACGAGTTCAATATGCCATTCCGCAAGAAACACCGAAAAAGCCAACCACTTGTGTTTTTGTCGAAGAAGAGCATAATGGCAGCAACTATGGGGAAAACGAAGGGGGCTGGGCCTTGCGCGGGGTCGAGCAGCCCGTGAATCCCTGTAATTGGAGGTTCTGCGATCCGTTGGTGTCCTACCACTTGAAATCGAGCACGTTTGGCTTTGCCGACGCCCACGCCGACCGGCGCAAATGGATGGATGAGCGGACCCTCGAATTTATTCAGACGAACAAGGAGAATCCCGCGTCCCATTCCGGCATGGATACCGCTACACCCGACAACGAAGACTTGCACTGGTTGGTTCAACACTTTTGGTCGAAGGAACGTGGGCTGAGGTAGTCGAATCGGCATGATCTGCTGGAGGCCGAGACCGCAAGAGTCAACGACACATCATTTCAAGCTCCGCCGCAATTGGTCGAGCAGTTGTGTGCTCAGCCGGGAGCGGGCCAGCTCGCCCGTGCCGCGGAACCGAACCTGTCGGCTCTCCAGCCGACCGCCGGGCATTCTGAAAACAATGTCCACGTGGTCGACTCCGCGCTCGTCAGGCCAGGGCTCGCCTACTGCAAGCGCCCACTGACTTGCGGTCGCCTCCGCCGCGGCGGCGGCCAGTCGCTGCGTCCTTTGGCTATGAGATAGGCCGGCGGCCCAATGCTCGTCGGTGACGCCGAGCAGGCGGCGCAGTTTTTCCGCCGTCGGTGCGACATAAGCTGCGGCCAGCACTCGATGCGTGCCGTCGGCGCCGCTGATGGCCGCAGCCAGGCTGCCGCCGCTGCCCACTTCGGCAACGGACAGCGTCGCGCCGCGAGCGGCAAGCAGTTCAACGACCCGCTGCTCCAGCGACGTTTCGTCGTCGGCATAAACGCTGTCGCCGAGGTGCTTGAGTATCGTATCTTTCAGCTCCTCGAGCCGGGCCTGATCCCGCGGCGTGTCACCGCCCAGCGAGAAGGTGAAGTCAACTCGCGATCCGTCAAACTGCGAGCAAACCGTAATATCAGGCGCAAGCGGCACGTGGTCGCTGAGTGTCTGGTCGATCTGAGATTGGCCGAGACCAACAAATCGCAGTTTGATAGAGCGGCCCGGCAGCCTGGTGCCGAATCGACGGCTCAGGTACGGCACGAGTTCATCGCGTACCATCGTCTGCAATTCACGCGGCGGCCCTGGCAGCGCGACGATCACTCTCTCGGCCTGTTCAAAGACGAGGCCGGCTGCCGTACCGTTGGCATTCTTGAGATATGTGCCGCTCGTCGGCACCTGCGCTTGCCGGCGCAGGTTGGCGGCAAGCTTCTGAGGCGAAACGCTGAAACGCCGGGTCATGTTCTGCAGCACCTCCGGGTGCTCGGCAAGCGGTATCGAGGTGAAGCCGGAAAGTACCTCGCGAGTAATGTCATTCGGGGTGGGACCAAGGCCTCCGGTGACAATTATCAGAGGTGCCTTCTCCGCCGCATAGCGCAGCGCCTCGGCGATATCGTCCTGTTTATCGTCAACGCTCATCGAACCGACGCATTGCAGGCCCAACGGGCGCAGAGTCTGAGTGATAAAATATGTGTGCCCGTCCGGGTAGATGCCGGAGAGCAGTTCTGCGCCGGTGACGACAATGACGTACCGGGTGGGTTCGACAGCGACGGAATTCACATGCCGGCCGACCCAGTAGGCCGTGCGATCGAGATAGTATTCGGGACGGTGAGGGCTGTAGTCGCGGTACGCAAAATCGCCGATCCGTTTGGGAACGGCCGGTTCGATTTGTGTGCCCTCGTGCCATTCGTTGAAGCTGGTGATACTGATGATCTGCGGACGCACGGCGATGGCGGCAGCGAACTCGCGGTCGTAGTAGGCGCCATCTTCACGGCTTGCCGTGTTGACGCCGTTCCAGGGGCGAATGCGCAGATCCACGTATCCGGGGCCAACCGAGGGAATGAACAGTTTGTCGTTTTGCGTGGCCCATTCTGCGAGGGCGGGCCAGTTCCAGAATGTGGAGCCGTACGTGAAACCGTCGGTTGCGAAATAGGTATAGCAGCCGTCGAAGTGCCCCTGCGTCATGAACGCCTGTTCATGCTCCTTTACCCACAGACCGATCACGACCGAATCGTATTTGGTGTTTCGAATTGTCTGAGGACCATCGGGTGACAGGATCGTCCTCCACTGCTCAGCAGGCGTAAGGTAGGAATCGTAGATATAGAACATCGGACGCCGGCGGTCTTTGCCGTAGCGGTAGAAAGCCGGGTGCGAGCCGTACTTCTCGATGATGCAGACGATGGCATCGCGCGTGGTCTCAGCGTTTCTGCCCGGGAATAGCTCGATATGAAAACACACCTTGATCTGGTAGCGCGCCGCGGCGTCGAGCAGCCGCCGGACTGCATTATCCGTGTACGAGTCCTTGCCCCACCATGAAATGGAGATTACGCCCACTCGCGCCCGCCTTAGCATTCGCATGTGGGCGTTCAGATCCTCGTCACTGTTGGAGCTGTAGCATCCGAGCATAGGATAGTAGTCGGCGCCGATGTCATCGCCACCGGGATAGTTTTTGGCTGGGCCCCGCTTCACAGATTGCTGATGGTTCCAGTGCTGGAAAGAGCCGTCCGTTTGTGGATTGCCGTACCACGGATAGTAGAAGGCGTGAACGTCATAGCAGGGCTGCGCCTGGCCGGCCCCAGCGGAGCATAGGCTGAGCAAACCCAATAAGACAATTGAGAGTGACACGGTCAACCGGGTCATTAAGCGCCCTTCCATAACACTTCAGCTCCTGGATAAGCTCTCACAAACCTTCTCTGCCGATGCTACTGCATGCAGATGATGTCACCACCGGAGGTGCTGATAAACAGCCGGCCGCCCGCGGCCGCCATGCCGTCCCAGACAGGTGGAGCCGGCAGTTTGTACTCGGCGAGTTTCTTACCGTCGGCAGCGGCGAAGGCCGCCAGGATGCCCCCCTTGCGGCCCTCCCACGCGCCGTGCGGGTCCTTTGGATCGACCACGTCCGGCGAACCGGCTACGAAGATCACATCCGCCGCCCGGACCATGGCAGTGACTCTGATTCCGAGACGCTTCTCCCAAAGGGGCTTGGCTCCCTGCTGCCGGCGTCCCTTGATTTGCTTGACGTTCGAGGCTTTTAGCGGAATACACCTGAGCCTGTAGGCTTTCGTTCCGGGCACGAAGGCAGTTTCGCGGCTGCGCGAGGTGTAGAGTTCCACGCCGTACGCAACGTCTTTGCCGAGGACCATAAGGCCCGAGGTCATCGCCCTGCCGACCTGCCAGAATGTCCGGTTGAACCAGCTTGAATCGAGGAAACCGCCCGAGGTGTAAAGGTGCTCTCCGACGCGACCGTCGCAAGAGGCGACCTGCATCTGCCGGATGAACACGTTTGCCCCGTCGGTGCCGGGGATGTCGTTGAGCACACCGGCCATCATGTTGGCGCTGGGCTCAGGCTGCGTCTTGCCCGTCTCGGGATCAGGGTTGTAGATCGTCTCGGCGCTCGCAACTTTCCCGGTCGCCGGGTCGAGCGAGTAAAGGCGGATGCCACCGTCGAGGTGCGACGAGCGCCCGGCTGCAAGCCAGCATTTGCCGTCGTGCACGAGCACGCTGCCCGGCACGGGCCAGGGTGACTCCAACTGACCGAAAGCCGTCACGAGCCGGCGATCGGGTGCCGCGTCGAAGCGCCAGACAAGCGCGCCGTCATCGGCTCCGAGGCAGTAGGCCTGACCATCAGCCGAGCCGAATATTGCGAGCCCGCCGCGCACGGTGGGAGGTGAGTCCACTCTGGAATCTGCGCTGTACTTCCAAAGTTTCTCGCCGTCATTGGCGTTCAGCGCGTGAACAGTATGGGTGTCCACGTCGGCAACAAGCACCTTGCCGCCCGCAATGACCAGGCCGCTTGGTTTGGTGCCGATGTTGGTCCGCCAGGCAAGGCCAAGTTCGGCGTTGACGGCCGATTCGGTAGCACCGCTGCGCTTGCCGTCGTGGCGATATGTAGACCACTCGCTGGGATTTTCGATTGCCAATTCTCGATTGCCGATTTTTCCGTAGGCGGGGCCTTTTACCAACCTCTCTGAGTTGAGGCTTCTGACTTGCGGCCTCTGGCTTTTCGGCGCCAGGGCGTTGAAACCCGTCAGCTTGGCCTCGATGTAGCATCCGCACGGATGCGGCGTGACATAGAGCAGCCCGTTGCAGGGCAGGTACCCGAGCAAGCAGCCGCTGCGGACCCAGTGGTTCTGGTAGTTGTCCCCGGTGGACAAGTCAACGAATTCCACGCCGCGCCGGCACGAGAGGAGGAACCGCTCGGTGATCTTGTTGCGGTAGCAGCGGTGGTGGTGCCCGACGTTGAATATGTCTTTGGTCGCGAATTCCCTGCGAAGCTCGCCCGAGCGCAGGTCGAGCGCCTGGATTCGATAGTCGACTATGCTGGAGTCCTTGGCCTTGTAGCCCTTGCCCCAGACCGAGCCGAATTCGGTATCGGCGTTCACGTGGCTCCACACGACATCGTCGATCACGAACACGTCGGGGGGCGTGCTGTGGCCCCAGCTACCGTAGGCGTGCTTCCACATCTGCCCGCCGTCGGCGGCGGCGAATGCGTAGAGCGTCCCCGGCATCGTGTGGTATGTGTGGTGCGTGTTCGGCTCGGGCTGGGCCAGCAGCACGACGCCGTTGTGATACACCATCACCTCCAGGCGATAGTCAAACATCCCGGAGTAGCCCATCCGCGTCACGGCATCAGCGGGCAGCGCAGGTCGCCGGTTCCGCCATAGCCCGTCGCCGGAACCTGCGTCCAGGCATTCGATTGTTTCTGTCGTCAGGACGAAGACCTTGCCGTCACCGGCGGCCAGTTCGAGCCTGCCAAACGGGTCTTGATTAAGGGTTGCTCTGATCGGCGAAAAGGGACCTTTCTTCCAGAGCACTTGGCCGGTCTCGGCATCCACTGCGCAAACTCGCTTGCCCGGCGCGGCGGGTGGCGCTTCGCCCTTTCTGACCGCCGAGCTGTCTGGCCTTTCGGATGGATTGAGCGAGACAATCAGCCGGTCATCGACGCAGAGAATTTCATCGGCGCGGGCCGTCTCGGCATAGACTCGTTTCTTTTGACCAGTAGCTGCGTCCAGCGCCGTTATCGGGGCGTTGGCGCCGAGAGTGACATACACGGTGTCCCCGACGGCGACCAAACGCTTGCCTACGTTTGGCGGCATGGTAAAACGCCCTACGCTGGCGACTCCCTCAGCATTGTCGGGCGTACCGCTGAATTCTTCCGAGCCCCAATGGGGCACGGGGCACTTCCATAGTAATACACCGCTGAAGGCGTCGCGCGCCACGAGGAACCACTTGCTCGGGACGGTGCCGTCCACGCCGGCCAGCGTTTCATCGCAGATGTAGAAGATTCTTCCGGCCGCCGAGACCATCGCACTGACGCTCGGCGTCCAGCCGTGGCTGCGTGCCCAGAGCGGCCCGGCTGTCCACTGCAAACGCTGAGGTGGACCGACAACTTGGTCGCTCGCGACGGCGTTGCCGCCCGCGTCGTGAAGATGGTGTGTCCACTCATCGATCGAATCGTCTCTCGCCTTGACGACCTTCCTCCATCCGTTCGCCGTCTTGACGTATGCTGCCCCACCGGGGGCGAGCACGCGCATGCCTTCTTCTCTTGATATCTGCCCACGCTCGGTGACAACCAACAGGTTCACGAGGTTGTCGGCATAGGGCAGATCCGGCCCCTCAAGTGTTTGGACTGAGACCTTGCCGTACAGGCCGAGTTCTTGAATGTGCTCGCGGGCCTTGGTCACGGCGTCGGAATCGGTGTCGAGCCCGTGCACGAGGCACCTGTCGTTGACGTGCAGCGCGGCGGTAAGTTTGCCGTCGCCGCAGCCGAGGTGAACGATCAGTCCGCCGGTGAAGTTTGTTTCTTCGATTATTTCGGCAGCAGTCTGGGCGACCGCGCCTGTAGCCAACAGCATCGCGGTGAGCATTACTGTGATAAGCGTTTTCATGAGAACCCCTTGGAAAAGATTAAATAGCAAAAATCAAACATCAATCCCGGCGCGCCGGGAGCGGAGCCGCTTTGCGGGCTTTTCTAAAAAGGCACGCCAAGGACGATTCCGAAACTTTACATTCTGCACTCTGCATTTTGCACTCTGATTCTTAATGTTATGCCCCCCATTCTACAAGAGATGCAACCGTCAATCAATCGTCGAGTGTCTTGATCGACAGATCATATTCAAACCTCGATTGTACCGATTGATTTCTCCTGTCTTCATAACGTCGCGTCTGTTACAATACAACAAAAATCATGTAATGGAAAGTCCGAATGCTGGGGCGAGCCCCACCCCATTCTTTAAGGAGAAACACCATGAGAGTGTCACGTTGGTTCCTTACGACAGTCGCCCTTGTTTTGTGGATTTCATGCACGTCGCCGGTTACGATTGCTCAACCTCGCGATTTTGGCACCGAAGCCAAACAGATTTTGGATACCACCGGTATCAAAGGGGGCCTGATTGTCCATATCGGCTGTGGCGACGGAATACTCACCGCCGCGCTACACGTCAACGACAGATATGTTGTCCAAGGTCTGGATACCAACACCGGGAATGTTCAGAACGCAAGGAAACAAATCTACTCGCTCGGCATCTACGGCCCCGTGTCGATCGACACCTTCGACGGCGAGCGGCTGCCTTATGTCGGCGAGACTGTGAATCTTGTCGTGGCCGAGGACCTCGGTGACGTATCCATGGCGGAGGTCACGCGAGTGTTGTGCCCCGAAGCAGTGGCGTACATCAAGAGAGACGGCAGGTGGCGCCGGACGGACAAACCCAGGCCCACGAATATCGACGAGTGGACACACTTCCTGCACGATGCAGGCGGCAACGCCGTGGCGAACGATACGCAGGTCGGTCCGCCGAAGCGTCTGCGCTGGGTAGCCGAGCCGCGATGGTGCCGCAGCCACGAATTTCCGAGCAGCGTCAGCGCCCTGGTCACTACAGGCGGGCGCGTGTTCATGATATTCGATGAGGCGCCCAGCGGCGTTTACCGCAAGCTGCCGCAGAACTGCAAACTCGTCGCACGAGATGCCGCCAACGGTATTCTGCTCTGGAAGGTGCCGATGCGGCAGTGGCAGCCCGAGTTCGGCACGGGCACCGGGAACCGATGGAATATTCATCATACGATCCCTCGTCGCCTGGTTGCCGAGGACGACCGCGTCTATGTCACGCTCGGCTTTCTAGATTCGCCAGTTTCGGTGCTGGACGCCGCCACGGGTGATATTCTCACCGAGGCCCTCGAGGGCACGAAGGGCACCGACGAAATGATCCTTTCCGACGGCATCCTGATTGCGAAGATTACAAAGGGCCGGTCGATAGGAGCCACGGCTCGAATGGGTAAGGAGTCGCTGAACGATACGCTTGCAGCCGTAGATGTCACAACGGGCGAGCAACTGTGGCGCAAGGAAGACACGCGGGTGATGCCGTATGCATTGAGCGCCCAGGCCGGACGGGTCGTTTATCACAATCTGGAGGAACTCGTCTGTCTCAACACGAAAACAGGCGACGAGATCTGGCGCGCTCCCAACATGATCGGCTCGACTTTGGGCGCAGTCAGCACATTGGTCCTCACCGACGGCGTAGTGCTCTTCCACGGACACGGACCCGAGCCGGCGGCCTCAAACGAGCAGACTAAGGGCAAGAGGAAACCGCAGCGAGGATTCTACCTGACGGCCCTGTCTCTGGACGACGGCGAGTTCCTCTGGAGACGCAAGGGCCATAGGGGCCAGGCGGGCGCGTGCACGCAGCCGACCGATCTTTTCGTAGCACGCGGAACCGTATGGTGCGGCGGATCACTCGAAGGATACAACCTTCGCACAGGCGAGGTCGACGAGAAGCTGGAGATAGGCAAGCTGATCTCCCCGGGCCATCATTACCGATGTCACCGCAGCAAGGCAACCGAGCGTTTCCTGATCTGGCCCAAGCGCGGGGCCGAGTTTGTGGATCTGGAAGGGGACAATCACATGCGCAACGACTGGCTCCGCGCCCCATGCTTCACGGGCGCCACACCGGCCAACGGTCTGCTCTACGCGCCGCCCGATCAGTGCTTCTGCTACCCCGGCGTAAAGGTCTTCGGCTATATGGCGATGTCCGCCGAGCCTGCCGACGAACTAAAACCTGCAACACAAACCAATCTCCAGCGCGGCAGCGCCTACGGAAAAATCGAAAATCGCCAATCGAAAACCTGTCCTGAGCGCAGCCGAATGATCGAAAATCCCAATGATTGGCCAATGTACAGACGCGACGGATTGCGAAGCGGCTCGACGAAAACGGTTGTGCCCGCCGAGCTGAGCAAACGGTGGCAGATCGAACTGACCTGTCGGGCAACGCAGCCGGTCATTGTCGGCGATCGGCTCTGGGTTGCCGAGAAAGATGTCCACCGCATTCGCTGTCTCAGCGCGACCGACGGACGTGACATCTGGAGCTTCACCACCGGCGGGCGGATCGACTCGACGCCGACCGTGTATCAGGGGTTCGTGCTGTTCGGCTGCCGGGACGGCTCGGTCTATTGTCTGCGCGCCAGCGACGGGGCACTGGTATGGCGTTTCGTCGCGGCCCCCGACGAGAGGCGGATAATGTCGTACGGGCAGCTCGAATCTCTCTGGCCCGTTCAGGGCAGCGTGCTCGTGCAGGCCCCTTCGACAGGCTCAGGGCAGGCTGTCGTCTACTTCGCAGCCGGCCGCTCATCCTTCCTCGACGGAGGCATAATCGTCTACGGACTGGACGCAAAGACCGGACGCGTGCTTTATTCACATGTCCTGGAAGGTCCCTGGCCCGACATCAACGAGGACACGGGAACACCGTTCGCTATGGAAGGAGCGCTGCCCGACCTGATCGTCAGCGACGGCAAGGATCTGTACATGCAGCGGATCAAGTTCGATGCAGAACTCAACCGTCTGGAGACAACGCAGGAAAGCTCGCTCGGCGAACTGGACATGGGCGCCAACCACCTTGTCGCCACGGGGGGATTCCTCGACGACACCGGCTTCGACCGGCTCTACTGGATGTACAGCAGGCGGTGGCCCGGGTTCTACTTCTCCCAGCATGCGCCCAAGAGCGGCCAGCTCGTCGTATTCGACGAGAGCACGACGTACGCGGTAAAGTACTTCTATCGCCGGGACCAGTGGAGTCCTTTGTTCATCCCGGGCGATCAGGGTTATCTCTTGTTTGCCGACGATGTCGATAACGAACCGATCCTTCAGGACAAGGCCAAGATGCCCAAAGCCATCGACTGGCTGCCGAAAGAGGCCTATAGTGACAAGCACCGCCGGGGCGGTCGCGGCGTCGAGAAGGGTATCGGCTACCTGCGCCAACACCCGGCGAAGTGGCAGAAGATGATCCCTCTTCGCATCCGGGCCATGGTCCTGGCGGGCGACTATCTGTTCGCAGCCGGACTGCCCGACGTGATTGACCCCGAAGACCCGATGGCCGCCTTCGAGGGACGCAAAGGCGCCATGCTGCAGGTCTTCTCGACCACCGACGGCTCGCTGGTGAAATCGCATTCACTGTCGTCGCCGCCGGCGTTCGACGGCCTGTCGGCCGCACACGGAAGACTCTACCTGGCGACCCTCGACGGCAAAGTAATCTGTTTCGGCGACACAGCCCGCCGACAGGCAAAGTTGCAGGCCAAAATCTTTAAGGATGAAAGATGATAGAATTAGAGTTTACCGACAGTCGAAACTGGGAGAATGCCGTTAACAATCTTTTTGTACTGCTGCGCCAATCAATGCACAGCAAGTGGTCGATTCTGATCGCTTTGTCTCTCGCAGTCTCGGCATTCGGGGCGGGGCAATCCCCGAGCGAGTACGACGTTGTCTGGGAGACTCCCAGCGAGGACTCCTCGGGGTCGATGCCGATCGGAAACGGTGACATCGGGTTGAACCTCTGGGTCAACCCGGCCGGCGAGTTGGTATTCTATGTGAGCAAGACGGATTCGTGGAGCGAGAATGCCCGACTTCTCAAATTAGGATTGGTGCGCGTAAAACTGTCACCCAGGCTGTGGGAACAAGGGATGCCCTTTCGCCAAAGACTCAACCTCGGCGCGGGGGAAATAGAAATCACAGCAGCCGAAGGCGAGAGAGAAATGCGCCTTCGCGTGTGGGTCGATGCGAATCGGCCCGTCATCTTCGTCGAGGCCCAGGGCGAGCGGGCGTTCGATCTTGAGGCGAAGCTGGAAATCTGGCGCACACACGAGCGCCAGCTCAAAGGAGCCGAGGCGGTCAGTGCACGCGGGCTTACCAGAGACGACAACAACGATTACCCGATAATCGTCTACCCGGACACGATCGTGACCAGCGGAGCCGAACGACTCTTATGGTATCATCGCAACGAGAAATCGTGCTATTCGGTGACGCTGAAGAATCAGCATCTGGGCAGACTGCTGGACAAATATCCGGACCCGCTGATGCGCAGGACGTTCGGCGGGTGCATGAAGGGCGAAGGCCTGAGGACCGTCGATGGGTTGACCCTAAAGTCGCAGAAGGCTGCCAGGCGTTTCGTGGTTGAGATCCATCCTCTGACAGCGCAGACGAAGACGGGCGATGCCTGGCTGGAGCTTCTGGAAAAGCAAGTTGAGCAAGTCGACTCGCACGACTTCGAGGTCGCGAGGGCTGAGCACAGGACATGGTGGGAGAGCTTCTGGGATCGAAGCTGGATTCATGTTTCACCGTCGAAGGCAGGCGGCGATGCTTTTGTCGTGTCGAGAGGCTATGCGCTGCAGAGGTGGATCAATGCATGCGGCGGGCGTGGCAAGTTCCCTATCAAATTCAATGGTTCGATATTCACGGTGGACGCCCAGGTCGGTGACGAGCATTTCGACGGCGACTATCGGCGCTGGGGCGCAATGTACTGGTGGCAGAACACGAGGCTGCCCTACTGGTCGATGCTCGCCGCGGGGGATTTTGATTTGATGGGGCCTGTATTTGCGATGTACAAGAACGCCTTGGGCCTCTGCAGAGACAAGACGACCGTCTACTACCAACACGGAGGGGCTTTTTTTCCCGAGACGATGTACTTCTGGGGCACCAACGGCAATTGCGATTATGGGTGGGGACATCCCGGGCCCGAGACGATCAATCAGTATATCCGGCGGGAATGGCAGGGTGGAATCGAGATCACGGCGATGATGCTCGATTACTACACGATGACACAGGATGAGCAATTCCTGCGCGAGACTGCGCTTCCGATAGCCGAGGAAGTTCTGACTTTTTACGACGAGCACTGGGATCGGGACGCCAGCGGCAAGATTTGCTTCGAGCCTGCACAGGCGCTGGAAACGTGGTGGCAGTGTGTTAATCCGACGCCCGAAGTTGCGGGGCTGCGGCATGTTGTAAAGCGATTGCTCGCTCTCGAAGAAGGTGTGACACGGTCGCGTGCGGCAGCGTGGCGCAAGATGCTCAGAGACCTTCCGCCGGTGCCGGTCAAGGATGAGAACGGGAAGAAATTTGTATTACCCGCCGAGAAGTTCGACGTTTTGAGAAATTCGGAGAATCCCGAGCTTTATGCGGTGTTCCCCTATCCAGTGTACGGATTGGCGTCAGGGAACTTGGAGGTCGGATTAGAGACATGGCGCCGCCGGCGCGTGAAGGAGTCCGTCGGGTGGAGACAGGATTCGATTCAGGCCGCGCAGCTTGGGCTTGCCGACGAGGCGGCGAAATATGTCAGCGGAAATTTCTCGACGTGGCACAAGGGCAGTCGCTTCCCGGCGTTCTGGGGTCCCAATTTCGACTGGGTCCCGGATCAGGACCACGGGAGTGTTGCGATGACCGCTTTGCAGCGGATGGCCCTGCAAGACAATGGAGATGAGATTATTGTTTTGCCCGCCTGGCCAAAGCAGTGGGACGTCGATTTTAAGCTGCACGCAGGCATGAACACAACGGTGGAGTGCGAGGTTCGAGGCGGGAAGGTTCTGAGGCTGGAGGTCAGACCCAGAGCGCGTAGGCGAGATGTGAAGGCCGGGTCGCAATGGCGGTGACAGAATCGGGTTTAAGTTGGCTCTTGGACTTCGAACGCTTGGACGAGGGTAGTGGTTTGCCCGTCGGGAGAGTCCAGAGTGATGTCGTAAATTCCACGGGGCAGTCCTGCAGGGATGAGAATTTCCAGGTTTCCTGTCATGTCGATCGACGTTATTTCTACACTCCGTTCGTTGAGACGAACATCGTGACCGAAAGGGAAGTTGATTCCTTCGGCTGTCAACGTCACCATCAGGGCGGCGCGGTTGTCGATCTGGACCTGGGGTTCGACCGAGCGGATGGCCAGGCGATTGCCTGAGCCGGCCATCAGCCAGTCGAGACTGTTTCGCACGATGATGTCCATTCCGTCACGGGTCCGCCCGCTTGGGTCTATGCGTTCGAGAGCAAACGAAAAGAACGCGGCGCGGTAACTGTCGGTCTCGATGGTAATGCCGACCACATCCAGTGGATTCTGGTTGGTTATAAGAGCCGGCTTTGCGATGCCTGTCTCGTCCAGCACGAGCAGGTCGGTCATGTTAACAACGGTATCATCGAACTTGACGCCCAGGCTGCTTATTCCCCGGGCGATGGGACTGTCGAGCACCCCGGAGATGACTAAATCCTTTTCCTGGTCATCAACGTCTCCGGTGGCAGTGTATTGCACAAACGGATCGTGGGTGAATTGAGCGATGTGCAGGACCTGCTGTCCGAACAGAGTCTGCTCCTGGTCATCGCTCCAGTCCATGCCCGAGACCAGCAGCCGGCCGCCGCGGGCCAGATACTTCGTCAGCACCACGTTGAATCGAGTTCGTTCGTTTAACTCCAGCACCTTATTGTCGCGGATGTTGAAAAGTGACGTGGTAGCCAGGAACCACGAAACGGCCTGGAACCTCTGCATGTATTGCACCGAGGGATAGGCTTTGAGTTGGGCCACATCCCACAAAGTCGCTTGATAGCCGGCGAGATTTATTGCCTGGATGTATTGGCCCTCGATGGATTCGCCGCCATCGTCATCGATCAGCAGGATGGCCCCTTGAGCAAGCGGAGCATTCATGATCCGCGCCCACACGGGGACGCGGAGCAGGTCCGGCTCGCCGGTGATTTCGATGATCACATCACCGTTGACGTCCTCTGTTTGCCCAAGCTGGGCGGGAGGGCTGAACGTCAGATTGATCGATACCTCGATGCTTTCCGACGGCGCCAAATCGACCTGATCGGGAAATATTTCGACAGCTTGCAAGCGTTCGCTGGCGGGCAATTCCAGGGTCAGTGACATCGACTGAAACTGCTGCGATACGTTTTTCAACCGGATGCTCTTGCGGGCTTCGGTTACCTCATCGATCAACACATTTTCCCAACTCAAGGTCGGCGGCGTTACGATCAAAGGAAGGTCCATGGCCCTGGCAGGATCTACATGCCCGGCTCCCCGCTCCATATTGGAAAAGGACGTAAAGCTCGGCGGCCTCTGCGCAGAGATAACGATCGCCGACTTGATGTCTTCGGGTGTCCACGACGGGTTGGCCTGCTTGAGAAGTGCCGCAACCCCGGCGACCCTCGGTGAGGAAAAACTCGTCCCGCTGCTGAAACTAAAACCTGACAGATCGAACGAGGTATAGTCGATAGAATTGAACCTGAACTCGCCGGGCAGATCATTTTGCGTCGCGGCATAGCTGCCTTCTCCGATGGCGGATATCTCGGGCTTTATCACATAGCCCAGAGATGGTCCCACGGAAGAAAACGAACTTAGTTCGAGAGGCGTCTGATTTCTCTCGAACGGCGCGGCGGCATAGATTTCCATTTCCACCACGCCGCCGGTGGCGAGTGCCTCTTTGACGGCCAATCCGACATTGCGCGAGGCAAAATAGGAAGGCAACATCGTGCCGGGAACAAGCGGACCTCGAATGAGCCCGTCCGGCCCCTCGTCGGCGCCGGCGTTGTTATAGATCAGAGCGCCCCAGCCTCCGGCCTCCTGCACGTTGAAAATCTTCTCCGCGAATGTGCAGGTGCCTCGCTGAACCAGGACCCACTTGTCCCGGGCCGAACCGGCAGGCAG
The DNA here is from genome assembly GCA_016782865.1 of Phycisphaerae bacterium. GTDB lineage: Bacteria > Planctomycetota > Phycisphaerae > Sedimentisphaerales > Anaerobacaceae > SG8-4. The sequence goes on along the minus strand of JADHXR010000044.1, from coordinate 31,181 downwards.
GCTCTGGCAGGCCAGGCCGTGTTGATCGCCCCCGTAACGACCGCCGTCAAGTAGATCGGCGTCAACAAGTTGAAAGCGTCCGAGCAGAGGATATAAGAAGAATTCCGGATCCGGGCCCAAGACGACTTGCTCATCGGCCAAGATTTGTTTCCCATCGGAGTACACGTTCATCATTGCTATATCAAGGTCGCCCGAGTTTCCGCCGGTGTGTGCGTTCGTCAAAGACCCGACCGTGATTACCTCCGGAATCTGCCCCGGGCTTCCGATTGTTTCAGGTCTGCCCGAGTTGCCTGCGGCGGCGACAACCACGACCCCGGATCTAATCGCGTTCCTGATCGCCAGAGCCTCGGGGTCCAGCAGAGAATTGATATAGGCTTCGGAGCCGAGGCTGAGATTCACGACGTCCATACCGTCTTCCACACACGCCTCCAGCGCGCCGATGATTTGCTCCAACGTCGTGAAATCACTCGTGAACACTTTGTAATTTCCCAAATAAGCGTTGGGCGCGAAACCTGAGATCGATCCCAACGGCGAGGGCGTATTGAAGTTTCCCGCGGCGCAGGAGGCCACGTGCGTTCCGTGCCCGTTGCGGTCGCGCGGGGTCGAATCGACAGCCGAATCCCCACCCTTGGTGAAGACGCGCGCCACGATGATCTTGTTGTTTGTGAAATCCGTGTCACCGAGCGGATACCCTTCAGGAGGCTGATATCCCTGATCGTCGAACATGACGTGGGTATGGTCGATCCCCGTATCGATGATGCCGATCTTGATCCCATGGCCGGCGAATGCCTGACCGCCGGCGAGCTGCCAGGCCACCGGGGCGTTCATCAGATCGTTGCTTCTTGTCAGCGAGTAATCGTACCTCCGGTTCGGGACTATCGCCAAGACATCGCTCATAGATCGAATTCTTGACGCGACGCCGCGCGGCATTTCCAGAGACAGCCCGTTAAGGAGCCCGGTGAATCGGCGCCCGGGCCTGATGCCGGGGGACAATCCTTTCAGGCGATTCTCAAAACGGCTCAACCGGCCCTCCATGTCCCTGCGACGCTTGATCACGCGCCCAACATGTCGCTTGTCCCTGTGGGAAATCCCCTTATATAAGGACTTGCCTCGTTCATCGAACGCAGTTCTACTCAGGGGAGGCCCTTTCAAGACAACGATATAACTACGGACGTCCGGTTGGCTCGGGGATCGCGCGTAGTCATTACTTGCGGCAAACAAGCAGCACAGTAGAGATAGAAAAAGCCTCTTGTTCATAATACTCCGTTCATTCAGAGGATTGAGCGACTGTCGCTTGTGTGATATCGGCACTCACGTCCTGTGGGTAAATGCGATTCTTTGCCAAAAACAACGACCACTTCAAGCGTAGTGTACTATGACGACATTCAACTTGTTCATTTGCCGGCCGAGCTTTGACAAATAGTCTATGAGCATTCTTTGAGGCTCCAAACAGACTGTCCGGGGCGATGGTGATTGAATTGAGAGCGAAGATGTGGTAGTATTAGTCTTAAAGTACGATGAAATTCCACTGTCAAAACTGTGGCAAGGAAATACGCGTTCGGCGCCTCTATGCAGGAAAGAAGGGCAGATGTCCGGAATGCAAGACCGTGATCACGGTTCCGGGACCTCGAGTTGAAGGCAGCAGCCCGAAGGTTGCAGCCACCGACGAGACTCAAGCCGTTCCGAAGAGCCCTCTCGCCGACCTAACGTTTCTCGATGTCCCCAAGGAGGCCAAAACCCAAAGCGAACCGACCCAGCAGCCCGACTCCACTGAAGAAGCGTACGAACAGTTCCGCAAACTTCACGGCGGCCTCACCTCGTATGAAAATGAGGAAGTCCAGGATCGCAAGCTACCCTGGATCGTCGACATCTTTCTGTACCCTGTAAACCACGAAGGCCTCTTGATAATTTTCATGAGCGCCGGCATACCGTTGTTCCTGAGGGCGATGCAGGAATTTCTCCGGATATTCTCTCATGTCTTCCTGCCTATGTACGTGTTCTTTGCCCTGGTCAGAATAATTCATTGGATATCTGTAGGTGTCTTCATCCTGTACGTCTGCTGGTACGCGTACGAATGCATATGCAGCAGCGCCGCCGGCAGAATAAGAGCGCCCGAGACCGCAGGCTGCACGCCGGGTTTGTGGGAGATATTGGGAAAGGGGTTCAGGACCGTCGCGTGCTTCATCTTCTTTATGCTCCCGTCAACATTCTACCTGGGCTCCAAACAGCAGCTTGACGATCCGATCTATTGGCTGTTGGTCGGCCTGGGAATCTTCCTGTTCCCGATGGGCTTGCTGGCGGTCGCCGTGTTCGATTCGGTTCGCGGCGTCAATCCGATCCTCGTGATCGGTTCGATATTCAGCACGTTCTTTCAGTATTGCGGCCTGGTCATATTCTGCTACGCATTTCTCCTGCTGATACCACTCGCCGGCTTCTTCTTACTGCGGCTATGGATTCTGGGCTATCTCTTCATGCTCGTTGCTTTCTACCTCGGCCTTATCCTGGCGCAGCTGCTCGGCAGATTCGGCTGGAAATACCGCGACAAGCTCAACTGGGAAGTGTAGAGTGTGGTATTTAACCCCTATCTACTCTGCGGGCTCGGCGGTTAACAAGAATGCAGGTTATTGCTCGATTGATGGCTCTGTCTCAGGTATGATTTGTGGGATCGTAGGAAAACGCTCATCCGAAAGCCGAAGAAGAGGCAGAAATAGGTACGGTGTCGTCGGATTATTCCCTTGGAATTCTTCCTCAGTAATCGAAAGAGCGCAGTAACGAATTTGTGTTTCCGGCGTCTATACAACTGACGAAGCATCCTTTCAAGACCTAAAACGCGAACGATGAGTTTGGGAATGTGACTGCGAGGTGATCTATGAAAGTTTCTGGAGAGCCGCAATGTTCTGTCAAGAGAGTCCGGCAAGGTTCTATTCCTTCCTTCAGCGTGCTGTGCTTTGCGTTGATTGTGGGCGTCCTGTTCGTAGCGGCGCCCACCCCGGCGGGTATGCCATACGGCAAAATCGATCTGGTGCTTATTGTCCATGACGCGGACAGCCATAGTGTTCCAAAGTTCGAAGCCATGATACACACTCATCACGAGGGCTACATCCGATGGCAATCGGGCCGGGAGGGTAGAATTCACTTTGGGGCCACCGACGTACAAACCCTCCGGCTAAGGAACGATCCGCAGTTTCAGGTGATTGTCCGCGCCCCCGGCCTGGCGCCGGCCATCCTGAACCTGGAAAGCACCGGCGCGCATATGGAAAGAACGGTGTCTCTAACACCGGGACGCCTGATAGAGCTATCGGTCCGAAAGGTGGACGGGCGTGCGATTCCGAAGGATGTTGTCCCATCGGTGGTCTACAGCGAATTTGCGGACCGCGTGCGGCCGATGCGCATGCCCGAAAATATCAGACCGGGCCGGGTCATCGATTTTGAGATGTCGAAGGTCCATCGAGTTGGCGAGGGCCGTTTCCGATTCCGGGTCCCCGGCGAGACTCCTCCATTTTTCCTGGCTATTGACCACCCGGGTTTCATGCGAACGATCGAGACCGAGATGATCAGCGAAAGCGAGCTTGCAGACGGGCGGATCGAGTGGCAACTGCCCGCCTCCGCCAGGCTTCGTGTCCGGTTTGATTTTCCCGCCGCGGGCGACCACCCTCGGTATGATTGCTCGTCTGTCTTGGTGGCAACGCACATCCCGGACGTGGCCAAGTATTACACAGTATGGCTGCAAAAGCAATCCGACAACCTCAGCTTTGATGCAACGCTGGACGACCTGCCCCCAAACGACTACAAGCTCTTGCTGTGGCTGGTGCCCCCGGAACACGAAGGTGTCAGCCGCCCGGGCGATGCAACCCGCCTCTTCCGGGACAGCGTAGAGTTCAGTCTCATCGCAGGCGAAGAGAAGACTATCGATTTGGACTACGCAGCTTACGACCCGGACTCCTGGCGAGGCAGCACAACCGCGACGGTCACCGTCAAGAACTACGACGGCAAACCGGCAGCCGGCAGCAGCTATATGCTCACCTACGCCGTCCCCCACTACTACGGCGTCGTCATCGAGGGAGGATATCTGGATGCCGCAGGAAGGTTTCAGTTGGAGGGCGTGCGGCCAGGCCCTGATGGTCCGGTGTTCTATCTGAAAGTAGGTGATGAACGGCTCCGCAGAATGCAGATGACTGAAAAGGGTAGTCAGAACTTCGAATTCACACTTGCCCCGCGGGTGGGAGATCGTGCGCCAGATGTCACGCTCGTGGGCGCCAAGACGAGCCGCCCGCTGTCGCTGCGCTCTTTGCAGGGAAAGGTCATCTACCTGGAATTCTGGGCCACGTGGTGCGGCCCATGCAAGACGCCGATGGCAAAGCTCAACCGCGCGACAAAGAAGCGCCGCGGCGACTGGGGCGACCGCGTTGAAGTACTCGCAGTCAGCATAGACGACTCGAAGGACGTGGTGTATTCTTACGCAAAGAGGCGCGGATGGACGCATGTGCGCCACTTCTGGACCGGCGCCAGTGGCCGCAGGGCTTTCGAGAGCCCGGCCGCCGAGAAATTCGGTGTTAACGGCGTGCCGACCGCAATCCTGATCGATCCCCAGGGCGCGATTATCTGGCGAGGACACCCCAAAGACCACAACTGCGAAACGCAAATCGACGAACTTCTATAAACCTGTAGGATGGGCAACTGGTTGCCCATGCGGATGAATCTGAACGATTATGACGGGGACTTCGGAGAGGATTTTACCGGGGAATGAAATAAGTCAGCCTTGCCATTGACTATTTGCGATTAACTATTGACTATTGTCTCTGGAAGTCTAAAGGGGACATTCTGCTTTTCGCTTTCTTGGCTCACAGGATCAACGAATGAAAGAAGCCGGTCATGTCGTGTGATAAGAAGAAGATCACTCTGACGGTTAATGGAGAGGAAAGGACTATCACCGCCGATCCCCAAAGCCCTCTTCTTGATGCTATCCGGGATGATATGCGTGAATCGGCAGTGCAACTTCGCTGCGGCCAAGGCCGCTGTGGCGGGTGCGTGGTCTTGTTAGATGGTAAGCGTGTACTGGCCTGCGATATTGCGATTGCCCGGGCAGACAAACGATCGGTCACCATAATTTAGTCGATAGCTACAGAATACATGGATTACAGGTTGGTTTGCTTATTATGTTACTCGTGCCAGTTTGTTATCGTGAAGTGAATAGCCTCGTCGTTTATACCTACATCTCTCAGCGAGGCATATCGTAGTTAAAGGTGCCGGAGTTTTTTTGCTTAAAGCTCTTGGCTGTAACCGCTCCATATACGTTGCCCGAATTGTGCACTATTACATCCGCGTTAGGGGCATAAATTGCTCCATAAAAGTCGGCGCTGTTCTTAAATTCTATAGTCTCACAACTGTCAAGACCGTATATTTTGAGTTTTTGCGGGTCCTGAGTCTCATTGTTGACGGCGCTTGACTTCTTACCTTCAATATCCCCGCCTAAATACAGGACCAAAGACGCATCATTCTCTATCCCGAGCTGGGCAGAATTGCCGAGGATTATGTCGCCGGTAATATAAAGTGTGATGTCCCCACAAATTATAACTGTTTCTCTGTTCCCAAGGTTAATGCTGTCATACCTCGCTGAACTGCTTATTGTAGTATTATCATCTATAGTTCCGAGAGAAGGCAGAGACTCCAGCGATTCCGGCACCATCACCGGTGACGGCTCATATATCTGTGTCAAGGCGAAGGTACTGCCGTTGACGGTTGCACCATTGTCGGTAATAACATCATCCGGATTTCCACCCATACCCATGAAAATATCGCCATCTATAATTGACGTGTTTTTAAGGACAATAGAACCTGGTTCGGTGCTATTCGTGCCGATTTGCATATCTCTATCGTCGGCGTCGTAATTGTACCAACCCACTGTGGTCCCATTCTTCATATGCAGGTCTTGTTTAGCGCCATTTAAAGTGATGGTATAGCTTCCCAAGAGGGTAAAATCTCCGCGCTTGTCGGGGCCGGCGCTTGGGGTGATTGTCAGGGCTGAACCAAGAGATGTTGCTGGGTCATAGGTGTTCTTGATATAGTGCAGCCTCCGGGCAAATCAATGTAATCTCATCGCATCTGTGATTTTCGGCTGGGCGTCTTCCCGCGATTCAACAAGTCATACCTGAGACGGAGCCATCAACTAGGCAATAACCTGCATTTTGATTAACCGCAGCGCCCGCAGAGAGCGCGGAGCAGATAGATATTTTGCTTCTTCCGACACTTCCCTGGTTTTACCAAGGCAAAGCCGGGTGATGCCGACTTCGCTCGGGATAACGAGGGGGATCTCACGCGGTTTTGTGGTCTATGAAGCCTTCGAGTTTGCGGGCCCGGACGGGGTGCTGGAGCTTGCGGATTGCCTTCGCCTCGACCTGGCGGACGCGCTCGCGGGTGACCTTGAAGATTCGGCCCACTTCCTCCAACGTGTAGGTGTAGCCGTCACCGATTCCGTATCGCAGTCTGATGATTTCACGCTCGCGATATGAGAGCGTTTTGAGAACCACCTCGATCCTGTCTCGCAGCATTTCCTGGGTGGCCGATGCTACAGGCGAATCGATTTGGTTGTCTTCGATGAAATCGCCGAAGTAGCTGTCCTCGCTCTCGCCGATCGGCCTGTCGAGACTGATGGGATGCTTGGAGATCTTGAGCACTCTGCGTGTCTCGGCGACGGTCATCTCGGCTTCCTCGGCGATCTCCTCGATGGTCGCCTCTCTGCCCAGTTTCTGGTGCAGCACCTTGCCGGCGGTTCGCAGCCGGCTCATCGTTTCTATCATGTGAACGGGGATGCGGATCGTCCTGGCGTGGTCGGCTATCGCCCGGGTGATCGCCTGGCGGATCCACCACGTGGCGTACGTGCTGAATTTGTAGCCCCGGCGATATTCGTACTTGTCGACGGCTCTCATCAAACCCGTGTTACCCTCCTGGATGAGGTCCAGAAAGCTCAGGCCGCGGTTGCGATATTTCTTGGCGATCGAAACGACAAGCCTGAGGTTGGCGCTGGAGAGCAGTCGCTTTGTCTTCTGGTATTGGTCGAAGACGTTGTCCAGCGCCGTGAGTCTCTTGGAAAGCTGCTCTGGTGTCTCCACCACCAGGTCCTGAAGGCCGGCCAGCTCCTGCTTCATCGCATCGATGTCCTCGGCGGTGATGTCTGCGTCGGGCCCGGCCTCGATTGCCTGCTCCAATTGCTGCATCTTATTGCAGATGCCGTGGAGCTTGCTTTTCATTGGCTGAATCCTGCTGGTTCGCAGGTTAAGCTCTTCGAGAAGCGTGGCGATCTTTCGCTTGCCTCGGCGTATCTGTTTCAGTTCGGCCTCAGTTTCACTCTTGCTCAGGCCTGCAAGGGTCTTCTTGAACAGCGCCTGGCCGACCGTGAGCAGTCTATCGGCTGTCTGGATGTTTACGGGCAGCCGTTTCTTTACTACGCTCTTGGTCTGATAAAGCGCCGTGCCGGCTTTGATGGTCCTGTCGAACGACGCCGAGCCGTCGTGCACCTGCTGAAACAATTCCAGACAGTTTCTGGCGCAGTAATCGCTCTGGAACATCTTTCTTCTGAAGGCCATGCGGGCTATTTCGATTCTTCGTGCAAGAGCAATTTCCGACGTTCTTGTCAGCAGCGGTATCTGACCCATTTGGGTCAGGTACATGCGAATTGGGTCGTCGATTCGCCTGGAGACATCTTCGCCGACCAGTTGCTTTTCGAGCAGCTCGTCCTCATCGCCGACCTTCTCGTCTTCTTCCTGTCCTTCGTCATCGGGGTGTTCATCCGGCGCTTCAAACTCATCCTCTGGCACCTTCGCAATTATCCGGGCCTTCACATCGGCGTCGTCGAGAAGGGTAATCCCCATCTCATCCAGCGTTGCCAACAGGTTGTCCAGACGACCAACACTTACGGCTTCGTCGGGCAAATCATCGTTCATTTCCTCGTAAGTGAGGAATCCTTTCTTCTTGCCCTTGGCAATGAGCAACCTTATCTGTTCTTCGGGATCGGCGATCACAGTGATTGTTGAGGATTCGGCGTCAGCAATGACTTGCTCGGGAACCTCTGCTTTGACTGCTTTCGTTCGTTTTTTTGCCACAATTTACACCCTTGTATATTCTACGAAACCTGTCCACGAACACGACGAAAATGCAAATATCAGAGATCAAAAATCAAAGTAGAGGAATTGCCGCTCAGCGGCAATGACGTCATCAATTTTACATTCTGCAATTTGATCTTTTTGTTTTCCTAATACGGTTATCCATCGGGACTTGTTCACTATACCATCCCCAGGTTATGAACATTCAACTTGCCCGTATTGTCATACAACTCACGGAGATATTCGCTCTTATCTTCTTGCGCTTCGATTCGGCTCCTTTTCTTCTGTGCCTGATGCCGCTCGATCGCATCCAACGCCCCGGTCAATCGCGATTCGAAATTGCCTTTCTCCTGCCCGGCATGCGCCAGTTCCATCAAGCACTTGCCAAGCTCCACCGATTCGGTCCTGGCCAGCACCTGCCTGAGAGGAGTTTCACTGTCGATACTCAACATCTCGAACAGAATCGCGGCTATTTGCCTCAATATCGGCACATCAAAGACCTCGGCTGTAATCTCTTGCCTGACCGTTTCATACAGGCCCGGCTCATTGAGCAGCACTTCCAGCACCTCCCGTTGGGCCGCCGCGAAGGCGCCCCGACCGTAATCTATGCCAGCAACCTCCTGCTCGCCCTGCCGATAGCCGGCAGATCTCTGGGCCCGCCTGACTCTCTTGTTGAGTTCGGCGTTTATTTGTCTGCTGTCAAGGCCGATAATCCTTGAGATCTGATTTACTCTCAAGCCGCAATCCAGAGCCGGGACGTTTCCAGCCTGCAAACCCGTTGCGATAGTCTGCAGGTACTCTTCGACCGCCGCCTTCTTGCCAGCCAGCGTAGCGTCACCGTTGAACTTATCTTTGAGCCTTTCCCACTTGAACCAGAAGACGTCGACCGCCTCGTCTATGATCTGCTCGAACCGTTCTTTGCCAGCCGCCAGTATAAAATCGCATGGATCTTTGCCTTCCGGCACCGACGCGATCTTGATGTCTATTCGCTGCGCCAGGCATACATCCAGCGCCCTGTTGGCCGCTTCGACGCCTGCGACGTCGCTGTCGAAGACTAGAACCACCTTCCTGGCATACCGCCGCAGGATGCGAGCGTGTCCAGCGGTGAAACTGGTCCCCAAAGTCGCGACAACGTTGGTGCATCCGAACTGATGCGCCATTATGACGTCGGTGTAGCCTTCGGCGACGACCGCGGTTCCGGTGGAGACGATTTCATGCCGGGCCTGTTCGAGCCCGTAAAGCGAGTTACTTTTGTCAAAGAGCACCGTCGTCGGCGAATTCATATACTTGGCGCCGTTTCCGTCCAACGTCCGGCCGCCGAAACCTATCACTCTGCCGGTCACGTCGGTAATAGTGAACATCAAGCGGTTGACAAACTTGTCCCGATTCTGACCGACGAGAAGGCCGGCCTGCTGGAGCAGCTTGAGCGACGCTTTCTTCGCTATCGCCGCCCGTGCCAGATCGTCCGGCGAATCGGCAGCCAGGCCAATCTGCCATTTTTCCACGCTCTCGGCGTTCATCTGCCTCTGGGCGATATAATCACGGACATATTTGCCCTTATCGGGATCTTCGAGATTCTTCCGGAAGTGCTTGGCAGCCCAGGCGTTGGCCTTCGCCAGCCTGTTCGGATCGACATCTTCGGCCGGCTCACCTTGCGCTTCTTGACCTTCTACTTTTTGCCTCTTTGCCTTTTGCCTTCTCTCGAGCCTTATCCCCGCCCGCTCGGCCAATCTCTCTATCACCTGCGGAAAAGTGAGATTCTCCCGCATCTGCACGAATTTGAATACATCCCCGCCGGCCCCGCAGGCGAAGCACTTGAATATCTGCTTGACGTTATTGACGTTCATACTCGGGCGATGGTCAGCGTGAAAGGGGCACAAACCCACCATTTCACGTCCCTTTTGCTTCAGACTCACATGCTCGCCAATGACTTCAACGATATCGTTGGCCTGCTGAACCTGCAAGACAACCGTATTATCAAACATCCCTGCCATAAAACTCAAGTTCCGTCCAGTGAAAATGCAAAGATCAAAAATCAAGAGTCAAAATTGCGGAATCCCGGCAAGCCGGGATGACTTCCTTAATTCTACATTTTGCATCCTGCACTTTGATTCCTTATAGCTCTCAGACTTACGAGCACCCCAGTCGGTGACCAATCATTGTCTACCGTCCTTCAACCTATATATAGTGCAATTTCAAAAAAAGTCAAGTCTCACCCCCATAAACCTATTTGTAGTACTGTTAAGGGCCATCTCTGAGCGTTTGGACATTTGGTTAAATGAGACTACTCTAAATGAGCGCAATCAGAAGCCTTGAGTTTGTCCGATGGGCTTGATATCATGTTTCAGATAAGACTCGGTGGCGTAACCGAGCCCCGGCGCGCTGGGGAATGGAAGTTTTCATTGAGCTACTTGAACAAGGAGCCTGGCAATGCGACAAAATGAGTCGAATCTTCGCACAGCGGCAATCTTTCTCGCCGCACTGGTTACTATTTCGAGCTGTGCAATCGCCCGCAACAGGTCTAATGTGACAGCGAAGGCGAATACGCTTACAAAAAAGCAAATCAGCAACGGCTGGAAACTGCTCTTCGACGGCAAAACCCTGAATGGGTGGAAGGGTGCGACCGACGATAAGGTCCTTAATACTTGCTGGAAAGTAGTTGACGGCCAAATCATTTCCACCGAACGGGACAAGCGCCCGGCCAAGCTCGGCGGGAGCATCGTCACGAAGGACCAGTACAGCAGCTTCGATCTCAGATTCGACTATAAGCTCGACCCCGACTTCAAGGGCGGAGGCGTCAACAGCGGCGTCAAATACTTCGCATACCCGAAAACCGAGCTTGGCCTGGAGTACCAGATCTACGACGCCGACGCTGAAGTCAGTAGTAAGGGCGCCCTTGCCGACCTCTACGATATTTTGCCCGCGAAGGAAAGGCCTGCCAAGCCCAGAGGTCAATGGAACACCGTGCGAATCGTAGCTCGCGGCAACCACGTCGAGCATTGGATTAGCGGCAAGAAAGTCTTGGAGTTCGAGCGGGGCGGCGAGCAATTCCGCGCCGCTGTCGCCGAGAGCAAATTCAAGAATCGTGACAAGTTCGGCGAAGCCAAACGGGGTTATATTCTACTGCAAGACCACGGCGGCGGAATTGCCTTTAGAAACATAAGAATCAAGGTGCTCGACGATTGAATCGAATCAGAAGTTATCTCTGATGATGTCGGTTGCGCGCCGGCACAATTCACGGCCATAGTCTGTCCACGTGCCTTCGCCCCAGTACCTGAAGCAACTCGTCTGCGCAATCATCAGGTGGAACAGCGCCTCGCGATATCGCTTCTCTGACGTCGAGACGTTCCGGGAGAGCACCTTCTCGGCGAACATGGCGCTTGCCGTCTGCATCGGGCCCAACACTTGCTCATAGCCGCGCACCCAGGAACGGTCGTTCGTCCAGCTACCACCTTCGACGCCAAACCGGTCGTCTTCTTTCTCCAGATCCTCGATGAGTTTTCCCAACGCCTCCGGGCCGGCTCCATCTGTGAATCTCTCCCATATCCGGCCCTGCATGATCGGCTGGACGGCGAGAAAATCCTCCTCGGTGACACCGATGCTGTCGAGATACTCCAGGTACTCCGTCACGTTCACTGCCGGGCACCGGCTCTGCGAAGCCTCGGCCATGACTTGCATGTACTTGGGCGGGAATTCGTTCATCATAACGCCGCCGTTTTCGCCGTCGGCGATTTGCGTCACTACCGGCGGCACTTTTGCGCCTCCAAGCTCCCTGCGCCCGAGATTCAGCGCCTCGTAGTAAGGCTGCATCTGGCCGATCAGCTTGGTGTCACTGCCCTGCGTTTTTATGATCGCCGTGATGGTGGCCGTCTGGCCCCGCGAGTTTTTGGCGACGAGCCGGTGAGGCACGTAGGGATCGCGCACGCCCCCGCCTTCGATTCGCTCGACAGTATGTTCCTGCACAAGAACCCAGCGGTAACCGCATTCGGTGAGGGTCTTGACGAACTCGTAGCATACGTCCGGATGGTTGGGCAGGGCCATCTCGCTCGGCGAGAATCCCCTCACCCGGCTAAGCGCCTCGAACCCGAATAGCGCCGCGAAAAAGTGCTGCCACGCGCGGACGTGCAAACGGTAATCCTGGACTGGCGTCGACGGAGCCATCGGGTGGCCCCAGGGTGTCCCGAGCCATTCGATGCACCGCCCGGTCGCCGGGTCGTTCGTTGCAGCTCGAAGCGTATCGATTATGTCGCCTCGCCCCATTTGGCACAGGCCGTGAAGCAGGCAGCCCGAATAGTCGAGCATCACGCGGGGTTGTTTGCCCTCGGCGACAAGCTCGGCGACGAACTCGCCGATACGCTCGTAGCACCGGGCGAATATCATCGCATTGTGATTGTCACCACTATCGGGATTGTCCATCATGTACTCGAGATTGCCAATGATCTGCCGGCTATGCAGGGCGGGGCCTGCCCCACCATCATGGATCAGTGGGCTAAAGCCCACCCTGCGCCTGCCCCCAGCCGGGATCAAAGGCTGGTGCATGTGAAGCGCAATCGCAAAAGCGCTGTCCATATTCGCGAAGTTTACGCCGCTATCGGGTAGATAGAACGGGCCCTCCCGCCCCATAGCCTCGGCCACAAGGTCCTCGGACCCGCAAATATTCGCCACCCCATCAATATATGCCGGTATTCTCAATTGCGAATTCTTCATCCTCAATCATCGACAATCTCGCTTCTCCGCTTGACACCATTATGCTATAATGTTATGTGCGATTGTCGATTGACGATTGTAAAATCGAAAATCTCAATTCGCAAACTTGTGCTCGCGAAAGCGGGTATCGAAAATTGCAGCGGGGTCTTGAAATGAAACAACGAATCATTAGATGGGTATTCGTCGCATGTATGCTTACTATCGCGGCAATTGCAGAGGCTCAATCCGCAAAATCGCCTCTGGAAGCTGCCGGCATTCAGGGGGGCGTCATAGTTCACCTCGGATGCGGAGATGGACGATTAACGGCATCGCTGCGACTAAATGACGGCTACTGCGTTCACGGATTGGATGCCGATCCGAAAAATGTCGATAAAGCGCGCCGGTACGTACAGGCAAAGGGCCTTTATGGGGGCGTCTCGATCGACACGTTTGACGGTCGAAACCTGCCCTACGTGGACAATATGGTCAATCTGCTTGTCGCCGACGGTCTTGGCAAGGTATCACAAACCGAGGTAATGCGAGTCCTGGCGCCGGGCGGAGTCGCGCTGATAAACGGCAGAAAACGTGTAAAGTCTCGGCCCGACAACATCGACGAATGGACGCACTATTTGCACGATGCAGACAATAACGCCGTTGCCAATGACACGGTTGTCGGGCCGCCGCGCCGTCTCCAGTGGCAGGGCGGTCCGAAATGGACCCGGCATCACGACCACATGTCAAGTTTCAGCGCCATGGTATCAACCGGCGGGCGCCTGTTCTACATTGTCGACGAAGGCTCCACGGCTTCGATTTACATGCCGTCGTGCTGGGCGCTGATCGCCAGGGACGCTTTCAACGGCAAAGTGCTGTGGAAGAGGAAGATCGATACCTGGTACACGCGTTTCAAGGGTTTGAAGGATGGACCCGCCGACGCGCCTCGCCGACTGGTCGCGGCAGACTCTCTGGTCTATACGACCCTGAGTCTCGAAGGGCCCGTGACATCCCTCGACGCGGCGACGGGCGAGACGGTTCGAACATATCAGGACACCGCCGGCGCCGAGGAGATACTTCTTTCACGAGGCGAGCTGTTTGTCCTAATCGGTTCGGGGTCTATCGGCGATGGTGGCCGCACTGTGCGACCCGTTGAGACGCGAACGATCATGGCGCTCGACGCCGCTGCCGGCAACAGGCTCTGGCAGAAATCCGACGTCGTCGCAGCCGGGACAATAGCCGTCGATAACGAGCACGTGTATTACTTCAACTTTGATTCAAAGAAAGCAACTTGTCTGGAGCGCAAGAACGGCGAGAAGGCATGGACCTCCGAGCCGCTGCCATCGCCTGACAAGCAGATGTCATTCTTTAGTTCCAGGCTGGTAGTTCGGGACGGGGTCGTACTCTTTGCCGGCGGGGAGTTCTCGGGTATGACCAAGTCCGGCGGCGGCGAGACTCGGGCCGACACTCTGACTGCGCTGTCGGCGGAAACGGGAAAGACGCTGTGGACAGGCAAGCACCTTCCTTCGGGCTACAGTTCCCCGGAGAACCTGTTCGTGATAGACGGCATCGTGTGGTGTGACAGCAGTTCAAATGGAAAACTGGACGGCACCGTTGTCGGGATGGATCTCAAAACAGGAAAGGTCAAGCACCGATTCGGCGCAGACAAGACGAACTACTGGTTCCATCATCGCTGCTACCCCGGCCGGGCCACGACCGATTACATCATGACTTCCCGCACCGGCATCGAGTTTGTGGATCTTGACCGGCAGCATTGGGATCTCAATCACTGGGTGCGCGGCGCCTGCCTCTACGGGATTCTCCCGTGCAACGGCTTGGTGTACACCCCGCCCTCGCCCTGCATCTGCTATGCAGAGTCCATGCTGCACAGTTTCAACGCTTTTGCGCCCGCGTCGCCGGGCGGCGTCTTGAAGGCGGATTCTCCGAGAACAAGACTCAAAAAAGGCCCGGCCTACAACCAAACCGAAAATCGCAAACATGTCCTGAGCGCAGCCGAAGGATCACAAATCGAGAATCCCAATGATTGGCCTACGTATCGGCATGATACGGCCAGAAGCGGGGCAACAAAAACGACCGTTCCGGCCAGATTGAATCAGGCGTGGCAGACGCCCATCGCAGGCAAGCTCAGCAGTGTCACGGTGGCTGACGGCAAAGTCTTTGTGGCCGCTGTCGACCAACACACGGTCCATACTCTGGCCGCCGACAGTGGTACGCCGCTCTGGGACTATACCACGGGCGGACGAGTTGATTCAGCGCCCACTTATTTTGAAGGCCGCATTCTGTTCGGCTCGGCGGATGGTTATGTCTATTGTTTGCGCGCCGACGACGGCGCCCTTCTCTGGCGTTTCTTAGCTGCGCCGACGGATCGCCGGATAATTGTCTACGAGCAGGTCGAATCGCTCTGGCCTGTCCACGGCAGCGTTCTCGTACGGGACGGGATCGCACATTTCGTAGCGGGTCGGTCCATATTTGTCGACGGCGGCATGCGTCTGTACCGCCTCGATGCCCGCAGCGGCGAAATGATTTCGGAAACTGCACTCGATGACCGTGACCCCCGGACAGGCGGTGACGTGCAGGAATTGGTGAAGTGGTTGAACATGCCCGTGGGGCGTCCCGACATACTGAGCTGTGACGAGAAACGCATTTATATGCGGTCCCAGGCCTTCGATTTTCAGGGCAAGCGTCTGGAGATGGGACCCGAAATCCAGGGGCCTCAGGAGGGAACGCGCCAGGGCGGCGACGCAACGCATTTGTTCTGCCCAACCGGCTTTCTCGATGACACCTGGTTCCATCGGACGTATTGGCTCTACGGCAAGACCTGGGGTAGCGGGTGGAACGGTTACTACATCGCCGGCAAGCACGCACCGGCCGGTAAGATAATGAGCGTTGGCGATGACAAGGTGTACGTATTTGGTCGCCGGGCGCAGTACTATAAATGGACCAGGCCCCTGGAGTACCGGCTCTTCGCCGCGGACAAGCAATGGAAGGCATCTGCAGCCAAACCTGCTCCAAAGCCCCAACCGCGGGACAACAGGAGGAGAAAAAATGAAGGACCTGTCCCCGTGGGTAACGCGGAGAACTACCGGTGGTCCGATGAGGTGCCCGTTCTCGTTCGTGCGATGACACTGGCGGGCAAGACGCTGTTCATCGCCGGTCCGGAAGATGTTCTGCAAGAGGAAGGGACAGCCAAAGGCAAAGAGGATCAGATTCTAAAACAGGAGGCCGCATTGCTGGGAAAAGACGGCGCAGTCCTCTGGGCCGTATCGGCAGAAGATGGCGCAAAACTGTGTGAGTACAAGCTCGCTTCTCCTCCCGTCTTCGACGGGATGGCTGCGGCCAACGGAAGACTGTATCTTGCCACCCGGGACGGTCGCGTGTCGTGCTTCGATTAGCCTTGACGTTTGAGCCCGGGAAAAACGCGATGAAGACTCTGACAGGAATGTCCCCAGCGCACGTGCTCGCCTGGACGTCGCCGATCCGATCACTTCTTGGCTTCGGACGGCATAGTCCGCGTCACCTCAAACAAATCATTCTCTGCCATGTTGCTGCACTCTCGTGAGAGTTTCTCTAACTCCTCTGGCTTAGGAGCATCTATGTGCCTTAGGTACGTCTGCTTGGGCCTGAAGATCAATATAGGCCCCGTACCATCCTTCCGACGTATGCATACATGGATGAAGTCTAAAGATACAACCTCAGCCAATCGCAGATCGAGCCGGCCAATGGTGTTGCCGGTGCCTATGACCAGACCATCAGCCATGCAGGAATACGGCGTCTTGATGGGAACATAGCAAATGACGTCAAGTTCGTGCCTACCCCATTTCGTATCGAATTCGCGCAGGGCAGCCTGACCGATGCGCCATCCTAGAACGTTCCAGGGACCGACATGTCCATGCATCTGTTCGATTTGGCCCCACCAGTCTTCAGGTGCTTGGCCCCTGTTGTACTCATTTTCACCTCCCACAGCGCCCACAAAGTGGTGGTCTTCTTCAGAAGAGCCCAACACGTAGCGAGGATAAGTCAAGATACCGATCGCCGAACTGCAAATTATGATAACAGCCACTACCAATGAAATTCTTCTCATCCTTTTGCTCCTTTCATAACGACGGCCAACCGACCTGTACGATGGTCAACTTTGCCCAACAACTCTAAAATGACCCAACTTGACGACCGTTGATCAGACGCATACGAACAATAGTCCCCCGTTGAGTCTGACGGTCGTACCAGGTCTTCTTAGGCACGGGGTACTTCTGCTCCCTCATACGGTCCAGGTCAAATCCCGGCCCATGGCTGTAGAGGACCCAGCTCACCGGCGACTCTTCTGGATTCGTGTAGTCGGAGCCTTCCTCCTGCTCGTTATCGGGAAATCCGTCGGGAACCCACAAACAGGCTCCATTGTCCATAACGACCGTTCTGTTGTAGATTAACGTTCCGACCGATCTGTACTTGTATGTGTATCCTCGGTTGAATCGGTCTTCTATGCCCGCCGCCATGAAGGTATCTTCGCGGGGAGCCGGCATATACCCGCTCTCGACCAGTTCGGTGGGAAGCTGATAGAAATGATCTCCTACCATGCAGTCGACTCGCGTCGGAGGATATCTGCCGTAATTGTCGAGTGCATAGGCTTCCAGCGCCATCCCGATCTGGCGCAGCTCGGCATTGACAGTTACGACCTTGGCCTGGAGGCGGGCCCGCCCTATTACTGGAAGCAAGATACCCATCAATAAAGCAATGATGGCAATGACCACCAATAGTTCAATTAGAGTAAAGGCGCGTTTCACCGGTTGCCATCGGTCTATTGTTTGAAGCATTATTTAAGCCAATCATCAAGCAACTCTTCCATATCATCGTAGTCAACGATACCATCCAGATTAAGATCGCCGGGTTTGTCCGCCCTGCGGTGTTCCCGGCTGGCCAGCACCGAACCGTTTCCATCGTAGTTCATTACATATATCCGGTAACCGCGGGTCAAATCCGTGCCTTCCTGATCCATAATTCCAATAACATCGAAAGGCTCGGTCAAATTATTCGAGCCGGCATAGACGCCATTGCCGCGTCCCAGTTTGATCGGAAAACTCTTCATACCATCAGTTATTGTCAGCTCTGCGTACGGACCCCAGTTGTCTGCATCCAGGAAATAGACGTCCTCAATCTTTATCAGGCAGGCCTGATAATGCTCGCAGCCGGACAGACGAGATGGGTCAAAAATGAAGTCGTCGTTGCTGTCCTTCAGGTCATCGAGAGCAACAACTTCAGGTCGGGGCAGACCTGCCCCTCGCTCCACCAGTTCAATAGTACAGTCATGGTCGGGATTCTTGTTGTGCTGCTCGTTGATGTTCAACTTACCCTTGTAGGACAGAAAGTAACCTGTCACCCGTATTCTATCTCCCGGGCCAAATTGAGCGGCGTTCAGACGGTTGAATTCGGCTACAAATTCCTCGTTTGTGTAACCTCCATCGAACGCAACCCACGGCAGATTGTTATAAAGCTGCCCTAAGAAGACAGCCGTACCTGCATGGTCGTCACCTTCACCCTGGAAAAAAATCTGCCAGGTCCCGCCAAGGTTGAACATCTGAGTGATTGTGTCGTCCGGAGTCGGGTCAAGCATGTCCGCAGGGCTGTGCAGCAGAATCCCTTCAAGAATAACCTTATCGGTTGCTTTATATGTGTGGTCGCCGCCACCATCTACCGCCTGAAACTCCGAGTGCGTTGCCTCGGCGACAGTGGGGTTGGCTCTTGCGATGGCGCCGAGCACCAAAGTCAAAACTGCTGCTAAAATAATAAACCTTTTCATGACCGATACCTCCAAAAAGAATTAAGAAATTGTTGAACTCTACACGCACATTGCTCGCATTATTTCTATAGCGCATAAAGATACCAAATTCGTGTTACCTTTTCAAGTAAAAATCGCAGAAAAGGAAAAATCCTTTTGCCATGAGATTTCTATGGAAGCTCCAAATACCGCTTCCACGTTATCCGGAGTAAGAACCGCTGCGGCGGGACCGGCGGCGTGAATGCCTCCTGAGTGCATCAGAACTGCGTTATCGACAAACATCGGTGTGACAAAAATGTCGTGACAGGCCATAAGTATCGCTTTTCCCTCATCAGCAAGCTCACGAACCAGCCGGTATAGCTCTATTTGGTGTGAAATATCCAGATGAGTGTTCGGCTCGTCAAACAACATGATCGGGGCCTGCTGAGCCAAAGCGCGGGCCAGCACGACGCGCTGACGTTCGCCACCGCTGATGCACCCGAAAGAACGTTCGGCAAGAGCCGTTGCATTTAATCGGGCGAGAGATTCCTGCACGATAGTTCGGTCCTCCGGCATTTCCTGGCCCCAGATGTCCCAGTGTGCAAACCGGCCCAACATCACCATTTCGCTCGCGGTCAGAGGTACGTCCGCAGGGCTATCCTGCGGCACAACCGCAATTTGGCGGGCAATCTCCTGACGGCTCATCGAATGAATCTCTCGTCCGTTGACTGTTACATCGCCTGATTGAGGCTCAAGCGTTCCGTTCATGCAACGCAGCAGTGTGCTCTTGCCGCTGCCGTTGGGGCCGAACATTGCCGTGACGGTCCCGGGCCGGATCTCCAGGGTGATTCCCTGCAACACGAGCCGCCCGTACCTATAGGAGAATATGATGTTTTCGGCTCGCAGCGTCATTATAGTGTTTCCCGAACGCCTCGTCGCTGTAACAACCATAAGAATACCGGCGCACCTACCACAGCGGTGAGTATCCCGACAGGGATCTCAACGGGAGCCGCCAACGTGCGCGCCAGTGTGTCAGCCACAATCAGCAGCAATGCCCCGCCAAGTGCCGTTGCCGGAACCAGCCAACGGTGGTCGGCGCCGACAACCAGACGAAGCAAGTGGGGAACGATGAGTCCGACAAATCCGATGACGCCCGTCAGGCTCACAGCCACGGCGGTTTCGACTCCGATCAGAACGAGAAGTAGTTTCTGCAATCTGGCTATGTTTACACCGAGGTCCTGGGCAGACCTCTCGCCGACCAAGGCTACATTCATCGCCGGTGCGAGTATTATCAAGGCAACAAGCCCGGCCGCCGATACAGGCGCCATCAACAGGGCCTCCTGCCAGTTGGCTCGCCACAGGCCTCCCATCAGCCAGAAGACGAGAATTTGAAGCCTCTCACCGGCCAGATACAAGGCAGCCGCTGTAACAGATGAGCATAGCGCGCCAATCGCAATCCCCGCCAGCAGCAAGCCGGGACCGACATTATGGCCCCGGCGCCCTAAGAAGAAGACAATCGCCGTCACGGTCAATCCGCCGAGTACGCTGAACACAGGGACTGCCGCAAATGTAATTGCCGCCACTTTGCCCATGAGCAACATGGCAGCAACGGCGCCGACCGCCGATCCGCCTGAGACGCCCACGATGTAGGGACTGGCCAAAGGGTTGCGAAACAACGTCTGGGCCGCAAGTCCCGCCGTTGCCAGAGCCGATCCCACAGCCGCAGCCAGGATTATCCTTGGAAGCCTTGTGGAAAGCAGGATTCTATCTGTCGCATCATTCGACATCTGTCCTTTCAGTGCCGCAAAACAACGCTCAAGAACCTGGGCCGGCGGAATCGTGACGCTTCCCACCATCAAGGAAACCAATGCGGCAACGAGTGTTGCTGTCAATAGAACGACCGTCAGCCATTTTGCCCGCGAGACAGATGTCATTGGTGTTTCCACATTCGACTTATGCAATGCGTTTGACATCAAAACGGTCATCTCGCCCGGCAAGGTTCAATGCCTGTTCACTGCTCAACTGGGAACTGTTGACGTGGGTAAGATACTTACGGCACGTTTTGACCGCGTCAGACATCTGTTCGGCCGTGGGGCTTTGAAAAGGCTGGCCGGGAACAGGGATGTAGCCCATGATGTGAAAGGGGATTTCAGGGCTCAGCTCGGCCAGCCACGCCGCTATCGACTCGACCTGGTCACAATCCACAAAACCCGGAATATACACGACGTTTGCCTTCAACTCGATTCCCGCCTCGTGCGCTTCCTTGAAGTTGTCAAAGATGAGCTTCTTTTCACGGCCCGTGTACTCAAGATGCGTTTTTTCATCCCAGGCCTTGAGGCCGACATTGGCACCGTCCAGATTCGGCATCGGCAGACGTGAGCCGTTGGTGTGGCCCAGGCAGGTCCGGACTTTCAGGGTATTGCTGGCAAACTCAAGCAATCCCGGCAAGTCGGGAGCGATAGTTGGCTCGCCGCCCATGAAGAACAATGTTTCAATATCCACCTGCATCAACTTCTGCTTGATTTCATCAGTTTTGAGAAACTGTTCCGGCCTTGGATACGCATGACCTGCCTTGCCGTCTTCTCCGCTGCGAAGCTTGTAACTGCAAACCGGACAACGAAATGTGCAGCCGTAGTTGTGCAGCGTTGCGAATCGGTATTTTGGATTGTGTGTTATCTTGTAAAATGCCATGCTATTACCTTTCTTGGACAGAATGAGAATTGCCGGCCAACACCCTGCGAAGATTTTCCTCGGCGGCAGGCAGACCCGCCCCGGCAACAAGCCAGTACCGGTCGATTGGATAAACATGCCCGTTTTGCACCGCCGTTAGCTCGCTCATGCCACTGCGTCTGGCGATTAAAGGTATCGTCGCAAATCCTTCCACAAACAAAACGACATCAGGATCAGCCTCGATAAGATGCTCGGCTGAAAGTTGCACGTTTGGCGGAAGCGCAACAGCAATATTCCTGCCGCCTGCCAGCTCTATAAGATCGTTGATATAGGAATCGCCGCCCACAGTCCTCAGCGGGCTGTAAAGTTCAAGGTAAACTCGCGTTCTTGAAGCGGCCGGTCTTGAGCCGGCTCTTTGTACGTACTCTGCGACCTCCCGGGCCAGAGCCTCTGCGATTTGGGAACGGTTTAAGCATTCGCCGAGCAGTCGGATCATCGCCGGCACTTCAGTCATCCTGCCGCTGCGAATTCGCACCGCCGGAATCGATAATCCCTCAAGCAAAGTCGCTGCGTCGTCCTGATACCACCAGATGAATGCCAGGTCGATCCCCAGGGCTATCACCTGTTCGCGCGAGATGGCGCTGCCTTTGCCGATGACAACGACATCTTCGGCGCCGGGCACGATGAGGCTGTATTGATCAATTGCGGCAAGACGTTCAACAGCTCCGATACGTACAATCGTATCTGTCGCTGAAGTGCACAAACTCAAGACCCGGCGCGGTTCAACCGGAATCCGAACCGGCCGGGAGGCCATGTCCACAACCTCCCGGAGAAATTTTGAACTACGGTCTTTCGGCTCGTTCGCCGCTATGCAAAAAGCGACCGCTATGCTTGCTGCTGTTGACAAGACCACCGCAGCTATTTGTGCTTTTCTGTTCATCTGTCGGTTTATTTCCAGCAGGCGCTCTGTGGCTCAAGGTTACATTCGAGCCAGTGCGATATCATTATCTCAAAATCAAGAAGATCGACTCTACAGTCGCCATTTACGTCCCCGGGTACGGGCTCTCTGCAATAAGGACGACTGATTTCCAGAAGCCCTATCTTTGCCATTATGGAAGATTCCGACGGAGCCCCAACTACTGTTTGGTCCACAGTATAGAGCACAGTTGAATCGGTGAGCAACAGGTCAGTTACGTCAAAACTCAGCACGTCAGGCCCATACATGCCCATAGCTCCGATGGCGGCATCGTCGCCGTCCAGTTGGGTGCCGTTGAAGTATATCCGGTCGAACTGGCCCTCTGTGCCGTGGGTATAGTGCGCGGTATAAACAGCCTCTAAGACGTCGTTGACGTCAATCGAATTGACATCAAGAATTCTCTCGGAAGGCGAGCCCGGAGCCCCCGGCGAGCGCCGCATGTAGCCGTCCGCCTCGGCAAGATAGTAATCGAGAGCATGATTGACGTTGGGATCTTTATATACCGTTACCAGAGTAACGTCCACCGTTCTGCCGTCGAACTGGCCAGTCGGATCGGAGATGATCACATCCACGATATTGGCGGCGCCGTCGAGACTTAATAGCTCCGTCACGCCGCTGTAGGCTACCTGCCAGGTGCCGTAACCGGAACCGTACACGCACGTCCGATTGGCATCGTAAACCGGATTGGCATCAGCGGCGCCGCCTATATCGACCACGTCGAGAACGGCTCCATTGACCGCCGTATCGATCCGGCAGGTGTATTCGTTTGTCCCTCCCCAGATATTCAGGTACAACCGGGCGAAAAGGACTTCGTTGGCGTCGGGCAATGTGAAACTCGTGGTGAAGCTGTAAGGTTTTTCGGCAGCGGCGTCGATCCAGACGGGGTTCGTCAGAAAGCTGACCGCGGCGTTGGGTATTGCCCGGCCGGACTGCACCACCTGCAGGTCGTAGCCCGGCAGAAGAAAGCCCGCCATCGCCGAAGAGAGTGGGATTGCCCCAAGGGCTATAATTAAACCCAGCGCCATCCGCATTTTGTTTCGTTGATCTTTCATGTTTGTTCCTCCTCGAAGAGAATTAATAAATTGCGACAAGCTTTACTTTCGATACTCATCGTGCCGCGTCCCAAAGTTGTTCTGTTGTAGTGGTTAATGTTTCGGCATGGCCGTCGCCGAGAACCGCGCAAAACCTGTCGTTCGAATGTCGGTAATCAACGCCGTTTACCGGCTCTTTCCAGGGAAGCCACCCGCAGTAATACTTGCCCGGGGTACAGTCCGCGAACAAGATCGTCGCAGCGGGTCTGACCACGTCACAGGCTTTGACCGAGTACCAGAAACAATACTTGTCCCCGGCGAAGTTGAAGCAGTTCATGCCGTAGCTGAGAATAATCTCCGGGTCCCACTGCACGGGCTTTTGCAGGCGATCTGAGGGGCAACCGTAGACTCTCGATTTCTTGGCAACAAAAGGTTTGACCAGGTCCATCCACCGACATTCGCTGTCGGCCCAGGCTCTCGGATAGTACCCATACTCGCCCACATATAGCTCGGTCGCCAGGCCGATCTGTTTGAGATTGCTCAGGCACGTTACCTGCTTTGCAGATTCCCTGCACCGACCCAGTGCCGGCAGCAGAATTCCAAACAAGGCCGAAATAATAGCTACAACCACGAGCAGCTCAACGAGTGTAAAGCCGGGCTCCGGCCATCCGCTGCCGTAAGGTGCGCCAGGCCTCTCTTGCAGCCCGCGGCATCCGTCCAAACGTTGTCTTTCTTTCCGAAGCATAGGTTCAGTTGATCCCCAGTAGTAGCACGTAATCACAAAACGTGCTACACTGCATAAGAATACAGAATTCGTGCTACCCTGTCAAAGAATAATTTGACAAAAATTGCAGTTCTGTGGAAAATGCCGCTCAGGCTGTGAAAATTATTGATTTCAGGGAAAACTATAATGAGCAAGATTGAGCGAGTCGGAGTATCGCTGGACAAGAAGCTGCTTTCAATGTTCGATGAGCTAATCGCCGCCCGGGGCTATTCGAATCGCTCGGAGGCGATCCGCGACCTGATTCGCGACCGCTTGTCCGAAGAGCGGCTGGCAAAGCCGGCCACCCGTGCGGTCGCAGGTGTATTCCTTGTTTATGACCATCATTCCACAGAATTGCCCCGCAAGTTGGTCGATCTTCAGCACAGCCATCTGCTACAGGTCATCGCATCCACTCACGTGCATCTGGACCACCACAACTGCCTTGAGGTAATAATGCTTAGAGGCAAGGTCAGAGAAATTGAAAAAGTGGCGAATGACATGGCTGCCCTCAAAGGCGTTAAGCTCAGCAAAGTGAACATTATGACAACCGGCCAAGACCTCGCATAAGCTTTCTAACATTCATCCACAGCACCTTCTCGCCGACGGCCCGTCGCCTGAAGGGGCAAGAACTGCCCATTTCCTCTGCCGGATTCAGAAGGTTGCCAGGAAATAGAAGCCGGCAAAGACGGTCCGAACTCCGGCAATTGTTCTGCGTTATTTGGAATCCGCAGGAGTACCACCCGCAGGCCCACATGCCGCAGGGTCGGTGCCCGGCGGACAACAGGCTGACGGCGCTCTCGATGCCGTGACAAACGCTTCGAGCAGTTTCACCTCGGTGATCTGCTCGGAAACCGCGCTGTATCCGAGTCCTTTTACCATTGCCAGGACGGTGGGAACAGAGAATTGCCCGGCGAGGTCCTCATAGTCAACCGTGTCGTTCTTCAGCCTGAAGGCGGATGCCCTGTTTCCACGCGACCGGATCTTCCTTGTCGCTCCTTCAATCTCGCCGATTATGGTTTGGGCGCCTTGTTGGTCCCGGGCGCAAATGAGTATGAACACAGCCTCGGCGTCGGTCGCCACCTCGTCGAGAGCAGCGAGCGAATCCAGTTCGGGGCCCCAAAGAGCAGACTCGGCTGCGTCGGCGGTCTTCTCGGCCTTGGTCCCGGCACTCTGGGAGGGCACTGTCTCACCAGTTGCCACTGCAGGAAACGAGTGCTGAGACCGCTCGGCCGCTGTCTTTGACTTGTTCATAAGTGAATTGGCCAGGACTATACCGGCCGCGGCCAAAACGAAGAAGAATATAAGTGCCCTCCACTTCTGTGGAACGCTGCTCGAACCGGATGAGCAACAGCCTTCGCCGCCGGATGTTGGCGGGCAACACGTCTGTGAGTCATCCGAGTCTTGTTGCCTGGGCAGGCTGGAATTATCGTTGTCGAGCATTTTGCGTCCTTTCAGAGTTCTTTATCTTTTGCGTTCAGACCATTATAATGGAGTTGGAGTTGTGGTGCAACATGCAAGCTGGCCGCTCTCTCGTGCCAGCTAATTCTGGAGATACGAGCGATGAAAGATGATTTGATCGGGCGCCGTGGTTTCTTGCGGTCTCTCGGCCTTGGCCTTGGGGCCCTGCTTGTGCCGAGACTATCGCCGGTACGGTCGCAGGATCAGGAGAAGCAACCGCCCAACATTGTTTACATACTGGCCGACGACATGGGATACGGCGATCTCGCCTGCCAGAATCCGGAATCTAAGATACCCACGCCGCATCTGGATAAACTTGCTTCTGAGGGGATTCGCTTTACCGATGCTCATTCACCATCGGCGGTCTGCACTCCCACTCGATATGGAATACTCACCGGTCGTTATTGCTGGCGTTCTCGACTCAAGAAGTCGGTCTTGTGGCCCTGGGACAGGCCGCTGATCGAAGCGGAGCGTCTTACGGTCGGCAAGCTCCTGAAGGATCACGGTTACCACACGGCTTGTATAGGCAAGTGGCATTTGGGCTGGGACTGGCCTACCACGGACGGCAAAGAACCGATTGGAATGGGCAAGACCAACGTCAAGAACAGCGGCGCTAATGTGGATTTCAAAAAGCCCATCGCCAACGGGCCGACCACCCGCGGATTCGATTACTATTTCGGGACGGCTGTGCCCAACTTCCCGCCTTACTGTTTCATTGAAAACCAGTGACAATGGCTCACCGGGACGGGACGGCACAAATATGAGCGGCAAGACAAACAGCGTGCGGCGTTTTGAACACAATCCGAGCCACATCTACAGAGGCATCAAGGCCGACATCTGGGACGGCGGACACCGCGTGCCGTTCATCGCCCGCTGGCCCGGACGCATCAAGGGCGGTTCGGTAAGTGACGAGACGATTTGCCATGTCGACCTGCTGGCGAGTTGTGCCGCGATATTGGGCCATAAGCTGGCCCCCGATGCAGGTGAGGACAGTTATAATATTTTGCCTGCTCTGACCGGGCGCAGGCTTGCTGGCCCAATCCGTGAAGCCACCGTCCATCATTCCATCAGCGGGATGTTTGCGATAAGACAGGGCAGATGGAAGCTGATCCTGGGCCGGGGCTCCGGCGGCTGGAGCGGTCGAGGCCGGCCGGAGGATCCGCCTGTTCAACTCTACGATATGAGTGCCGATGCCTCGGAACAAAGAAACTTGAGCGACGAGTATCCGCAGGTGGTCGAACGGTTAACGAGATTGCTCGATAAGTACAAGAAACAAGGACACAGCAGAGAAGGCAGGTTGAGCTTTGAGCCAGTGGCGCCAGCATATCCTTGCAATTGGCGCATGAATCTGGTAACTTGATCCTCGATACTCGATTCTCGATGCTCGTTGGTCGAGAAGACAGAATCGAGTATTGAGTATCCAGAATCGAGTATCGAGAAACGAGAATCAAATATGAAGTTTACTTCTCTTGACCTGAAGCCCAAAATCCTCGCCGGCTTGAGAGACATGGGATATGTCGATCTGACGCCCGTCCAGGAAAAAACGTTCCCGCATATTCTGGCCGGGACCGACATCATCGCCCGCGCCGAAACGGGCTCGGGAAAAACCGCCGCCTGTGCCGTACCTTTGGTTCAGATGGTCGATCCGTCGGTGAAGGCCGTTCAGTCCCTGATCCTCGTACCTACCCGCGAGCTGGCGTTGCAATACGTTGCAGAAATCTCCGATATCGCCCGGAAGACCGACATCGCGCCCTCTGCGGTCTATGGTGGTTTTTCAATCCAGATCCAGATAGCAAAGCTCAACCACGGCGTCGACATCCTCGTAGCTACACCGGGCAGGCTCATCGACCTGCTGCGCAACACTTCGCTCTCTCTGGCGAACGTCAGGACATTTGTCCTCGACGAAGCGGACGAAATGCTCAAGATGGGATTCATCACGGACGTCGAGTTCATTATCTGCTGTCTCATCCACGAGCACCAGACGCTTCTGTTCTCGGCGACGATGCCCAAAGAGATTGGGGAACTGGCCAGGAAATACCTCAGAAATCCGATGACAATCAATCTGAACGAAGACCAGAAGGCGCCGCAGAGCCTCGAGCACCGCTTCCTGCAGATCAGCCACAAGAATCGACTGGAATCGCTGCTCAAATTCATGAACGAGGCCAAGCCGAAACAGGCCATCATCTTCTGTAATTCCAGACACAACGCCGAAAAATTGCACGACCATGTCAAGAAGGAGTTCGCCTCCACCGAAATAATCCACGGGGGGCTCGACCAGTCCAGGCGAACGTCAATGTTCAACCGCTTTCGCAGAATGGAAATCAAGATCATGGTTGCTACGGACCTGGCCAGCCGCGGTCTGGACTTCACGCACGCGACACACGTGATCAACTACGATTTTCCCATGGACACCGACGCCTATACTCACCGCACGGGCAGAACCGCAAGAATGGGTCGAAAGGGTGTTGCCCTGACCTTGTTCACAAAAGCAGATATTCGCAGCTTGAAAGCCGTAATCGACACGAATGGCATCCAGCCAGTCTGGCAGGGCGCTCAACCCGACCTCAAACATGTCTCCCACAGAAACAAGTCGCGCAAACGCCCTTCGCGCAATTTCCACCCCCGAAAGAAGAAATAGGCTCATCTGCCTGCAAAGGCACGAGGGTATATTTCTCGGCGAACATACAGTAGTGATTACTTGGCCTTGCCGGGTCGGTGAGTGAATTTCTGTGGCCATCGCAGCAGGTTATAACCAAGCAAACAAAAAGGCCCCGTAATTTGAACAGGGCCTTTTTTGTTTCAAGCTTCTTATTCGCCTGGCTTAGCTGGGGACTACGTTGGTCGCGCATGGGCCCTTCTTGCCCTGTCCGACTTCGAATTCCACCTTCTGGCCTTCGTCGAGCGTTGCATAGCCCGTTGTCTTAACCTCCGAGTGGTGGACGAACAAATCCTCGCCGCCGTCATCCGGATTGATAAAACCAAATCCCTTGCTTGAATTGAACCACTTTACTGTTCCTGTACTCACTTGTACATCTCCTTGGCCTGTTTACAGGCCGTCTAAGTAACATCTCTCTTCTATATTATCGGGATCACGCTCTCGAGAGACCAAAGAACATGCCCTGCAAACACTTCATTAAGGGCAAGCAAAGTCGAGGCAGGTGTTAAATCGGAAAGAAAGTGCGAAACTTGCAGGTGATTTCTGTAAGAATGAGCCTTTTCAATCAGCGCAACTGAGACTTCTACCTCAATATTACCGCGTCAAAACAATATTATTAACCTGAATTCTACAGCCAATCGCTACGATGTCAAGCCTATTCTGCGATATTTATCAGATTTTTCTCTGGAACCGATCCTGAGGACCCAATTTGTTCAGGCTACCTGAGAACCCACGAGTAGCGGCACAAATGGTGGGACCGAGCCCGTGAAGATCTTCAGCCCGCCCAAAGCCCGCAGCAACTTGGCCGGATACCCCTGCAAGCAAGACACGCAGGCTGATTCCTTTGCGGCGTGCGAATATTGCGGAAAACACTTCACCGCCCGAGGCAAATCTGGTAAGATCGCCGCATGCAGGCGCAGGCGGTGTCGCCGAGCCGTAGATACCCGGGAAAAGTACAGCGGAGAGTGAAATGATGGCTGGCCCTAAAATCGAACGAATCATTTGTGGAATCATCGGTTGCCTCGTCTTGTCGGGATTGCTGACCGATATGGCAGCCGGCGAGGTGCGAATGCAGACTTATACCTATAAACAAGTGGCCGACCTTGAGATCAAAGCGAACGTTTACCGCGCTGACGATGAGAAGGTCCGTCCCGTGATCGTCTGGATTCACGGAGGCGCCTTGATCATGGGGGGACGCGACGGCGTCAACGGGCGCGTCAAAAAGATGTTTCTGGATGCCGGTTACGCGATCGTCTCGATTGACTACCGCCTCGCTCCCGAAACGAAGCTGCCCGCCATCATTGAGGACGTGGAAGACGCCTTCAAGTGGATACGGGCGAAGGGGCCGGAGCTGTTTAAGATTGACAGCAGCAAGATCGCCGTGCTGGGCGGCTCGGCCGGAGGTTACCTGACGCTCGCGACGGGGCACCGCGTCAAGCCTCGTCCTACTGTTTTGGTTGCATTTTATGGTTACGGCGATTTGATCGGCGACTGGTACAGTAAACCGAGCCCCCATCGGCGCCATCAGAGACCGAAGATGCCGGAAGAGCAGGTCCGAAAACAAGTGAGCGGCCCGGCCATCGCCAATTCGAAAGATCGCAAAGGCAACGGCGGGGCGTTCTATCAGTTTTGCCGACAGCGAGGACTCTGGCCCACCGAAGTATCCGGGTGGGACCCGGACAAGGAAGCGAAGAAGTTTGACCCGTACATGCCGGTCAAGAATGTGACCGGGCAATACCCGCCGACGCTTCTTATACACGGCACAGAAGATACCGACGTACCCTTCGGGCAGTCGGTCATGATGGCCGAGCAATTCAAGAAGTTTCGCGTCGACCATGAGCTGATAGCGATCTCCGGTGGAGAACATGGATTCGGCGGCGGCGATCCCGATAAAATCGAGCAGGCCTACCAAGAGGCGTTTCAATTTGTCCATCGACGAATGGCCGGCAAGTAGAAAATGCCGCTGCACGAATTTTTCGATTGCACGTATGCCTGCGCTGGAAAAAAGGGCCTGTCCCGATACGAGCAGTCGCTGGATGAGCAACACCCGTTCGAACTTATCACTCTTGACATCAACGTGCCCGAGATGAACGGGCACGAAACGCTCGAAGCCATCCGCAAGGTTCAAAAGAACTACGTGCTGGATTAACCTCCCCGCAGAGGCGTCACTTTATATGTATCGATCCGACGTTTGTCTTGAGGCGGACCTTGCCCTCTCCTGCGCCGATCGTTCCATTGACGGACCTGCCGACTTTGCCGACCACAGTTATAGGCTTGTCTGTCTTCACTGACCCGACGTTCGTAGAGGCGCTGACCTGCGCTGACAACTGAGCCGGAGCCGCAAATTCAATGCTGCCCACATTGGTTGTGATCGCCGCATTGCAGGCGGCCGCAGCGGCCTCGGAATACTCAACCTCCACCGAGCCGACGTTCGATGTCACATCGATGTCCCCGACGACCTTCCCGCAGAAAACCGAGCCCACATTTCCCGACACCTTTATCCGGTCGTTCATGTCCGAGACATTTACGCTCCCGACATTGACCGAGCAGTCCAGTTTGAGCTGCTTCGGAGCGACGATTTTGAACTTCACCTCCAGCGAGCGATTCTTCAATTCCACGGGCTTCGAGACCTTGACGTTCAGTTTATCGCCGGATGGCTTTGCTTCGATCTTGACTTGCTCGGCAAGTTTCCGCGCCTCCTCTGTTGTCTCAGCCTTGACGGTGATCTCGGCGGTAATGTTGCAGTCGGTAACGTCGGCGCCCGTGACAGTAATCGATCCGACACCCGTTTCGACGAATAATTCGCCGGCTTGTCCGGCGGGCACGGATACATTCACCGTCCTTGCATATTTGGCTTTGAAATCGCTACAGCCTGAGAAGACCGTTAGTACGCACAAACAAACCACCAGGCATGAGTTTATAAGGAGATGTTTTTTCATTTTGATCGGTGTAAAAAGATCCTTTCCAAAAAATTATGGCAGCGGTGCACGTCACGCAGGCATTGGTGTTAGGCTGAGCCATGTTTTTTTGATCGCACAGTATCTTTAGGGTGGGAGGCAAAATGCAATCACGGGGACGCGA
>JADHXR010000043.1 GCA_016782865.1 Phycisphaerae bacterium | reverse complement strand
CGTGCTTATTGCATGCCGTTCTTACACATAGTTGGCCGGAATACCTCAATAGGAGGTCCCGGTTTATGTTTTAAGCCGCTTCGCAACGATCCCGACCAATTTTTCAGGCTGCCGGCTTGACTTTTGACGTGGGAATCATGAATATCAGCGGTTGTCCGAACCGAAGGGTGGCTGAGTTGATCTCTCACATAATGCAGCGGTCCACAATCCTGTTTTGCCAAAAGACAAGGTAAAAGGGCGCATTGGAGATTTGATCCGTCGCTCTAATGGGGGCTTGCTGTGCACGATTTAAGTTCAGTATTTACAATGCGATACATGTGAATCAAAGTATGACAAGTGAACGGGGATTATAGAAAAGCACCCAAAACGCTTGCACATGGAGGTCGCAAATGTACGCACAAACAATCCTTATCAGCTAGAGTTAACGGGAAGCGGATGTATGAGACTGTGGAAAATGCAATAGAGCTCTCGCTAAGCCGTATGAAAACCGCAACCAAAATGGCTGCGGTAAAAAAAGAGAGAAATGATTATACACCGACCTTGATCTTTTCGATTGTCGAATCAGGTACGGTGTTGCTGCGTGAAAATACTCTTTGCGCATATTTCACAGTGTGGCGTGGCAGATCGGTCGATCCGGGGTGCCAAGGGAGCCATGGCCGCGACCATAACACAAATTGGACATCAGGCAAGAAATAACTCTTAAATTCAGTCGCGGTAGGGACACCCGTCACCGGGTGCCCCGCGCGCATATCCGTACGTGAGGAACTACCTCATACGGCTCTTACCGTGAGTACTTGGCGTCAAAGCGAACGCCAGGGTATGGATGTACAATACGGGGACGCGGCAACCAATGCCTCTGTAGACAATAAAATCGTTCCCACGTCCAACGCTTCGCCGCCTCGTGACTGCGGCGACAAATCACCCAATGCCACAGTCGACCTATTTGCGTATAGAACGCGCGTATACGGCGAGTGCTACCCGGAATCCCGTGATAGTTTGTGAACCATTGATCCATGACCGCATTCAGAAATATATTGGCCAACAGTGGTGAAATGGTCGCCCCTTGTGCGATACCCTTATAGGCAGTATGACGCTTGCCGTCAGCAAGCCAACCCACTTTCAACCACTTCCGGATCAGGCGCACCATCCGTTTGTCGATCACACGCGTCCCAATAGTATCTAAGAGCATCGCGTGATCTAAACTGTCGAAGAATCCTTACATGCCAGGTTCTATGACTCCGCCGAATCCAACGGCCCCTCGCGTCTTGTCGTTGCCGTCGATATTCGAAAGGGTCGACACCCTTCGTAAAACCTTGATACACCGGGCAGGACGACTAACCCGACCTCAAGGAACACTTACACTCAGCATTAGTGCGAACCATTGGATCAAACGGCGCCTGTTGAACGTACTGGATGCGATTCCTGCCAGCGGGTAATCGACAGTTTTTATGCAACGTTAGGGTTGACTGACCTGGATTCGCAGGTTCAAGGGAATCGGGGCTGTCTTCAAGCCGAAATGTGTTGGTGCGTACCTAGCCGGTACGTCTGAGCTTATCTCCTTACCCTTCGGGGCCTGCGCATGGTTTCTCGACTGCTGTCGAATCTCTTTTTGCAGTGACATCGTTAAGAATACCGTGACTCCCACAAATTCCGCCTCTTAGACTCCTGGTCGGGGCGGAGAAGAGAGTGACAGACAGTCTCTTGCCCTTGGCAGTTTTCAGCGTCAACTCTTCAGTACAGAGTCTTTCTCTCTTCATCTTGGCCAACAGCCTACTTCGGTCTTGAGGGCATTCCCAAAACTGTTCCGGCAAGAACGGCTTGTTGAGAAGTTCGTCCGAGTTGGTCGCATCCAGCAATTTCACTAACAAGGGATTAACATAAGTTGCATTAAGATCTAGATCGACCGCATAAGTGCATTTGTCGGAGTCAACCAGATAGCTGAAGTAGTCTTGCTCCTTGTCGTGCAATGTGGTTTTGAGGGACTCCAGGATATCCGTTTGAGTTATCATTCCAACCACAGTCTCATGCCCATCAAACAATGTCTCATTCTCGGTAACAACCAGCCGACGAATTCCTGCTTTTTCCATTAGTTTCCGGGCGCTTAAAACCGAGTGGTTCGCCGCTACGGTCACCACCGGAGAGGACATTACCTTTTGCAGGCGGGTCTTGTCCGGATTCAGCTCTGACGCAATAACTCTTTTTGTGAGGTCCCGTTCTGTGAAAATCCCTGCGATGGCATTGTCATCCATGACGACCAGACAAGATATGTCTTGAAAAGCCATACGCTCAGCCGCCTCTCTGACAGTTGCCGAGGTGGCGATGACAGCCACACCAAGCGTCATTATTGACGACACTTCCTTCGATTCGGCGTAAGATGCGAGAGCTCTTACCATATCCGTTTGCGTTATGATTCCAACCGACAGATCCTCATCCAGAACCACCAGCCGCCTGATGTTCTCGGCTTCCATGATTTCGCAGGTTTCCATGACCGAAAGATCGCGGGGAACGCTTCGGACGGGAGACGACATGATCTGGTCTACCTTCATCTTATGAAAGTCATTACCGTCAGCTATGGTCCTTTTCAGCATATCCGTCTCAGTGACGATTCCCGATAGACTGCCGTTATCTGAAACGACAAGACAGGATATATTATTGCGCCACATGATCCTTGCTGCTGACACCACGGTACAATCGGGACTGACTGTGGCAATATTCTCACTCATCACATCGCCAGCCTTCAACCAGGTTTGGACGGTGGATCCTGGTGTGCTGCAGCAGGTGTCTCCTGTCCGGTTCTCGAGGCCTGCACTGGATGATGACTTGATCGCATTTTCTGTCATTGTTCTCTCCTTATGCTGTAGAAGTCCAATAATCTTGCCTTGTCGATAGCATCCGAAAAGAGCCAAATGTTGGATCTGCTTGAGATGTTGCCGTCTGCCAGCCTCTCACTCCATCGAGAACCCTCTCGCAGACCCCTGGCTCTGGTTCTGTATCGGCTTACATTGGACGACACATAACCCGGCAAGCGTCCCCCGTCACAAGAAGACGTATTTACCACGATAAAGCCCTTCCCGCTTCTGACCGATGTAGCCTTGGGATAGGCCTCGAAGGAGACCAACAAATCATAGCTGGGCATACCAAGCGAGGCCCGCCAGAATCTGAACGGATGAACTAAAAGCAGCCCGGGCAATAATCAGGTCCTTATCGGTCGTGCCGAACGGCGATTGCACCTACGCATTATTAGCCGGTTTGGCATTATTTTGCATCTCACTGTTCTTGACGTATGTTTTAGACAGTGGAGTGCAACCATACTCCGTGCATGGGGAGCCTGTGAGGTACGATTCTGGCTGTCGGGAGATGATGATGAGATTATTCGCGAACCATACGTATCCGATTGGTGTGGATATGGGGGATGACGCCCTGACACTGGTCCAGATGGCCAAGGACATTGACTCGGTCCGTCTGCATGCTGCCAATAGCATTAGGTATCCCGCGGACGTCAAACCCGGCAGCGCCTCATGGCAAAGATGGGCCATCGAGGCCACGGCCGAATCGGTTGCGCACGGCCGGTTCCAGGGCAAAGAGGTGGTAGCCGCGCAGCCTGCTAGCGAGGTGTTCGTCGACACTATCAAGATGTCCGAACCGGCCGAGGGCGAATTGCAGAATGCCATACTCAACCACCTTAAGCCCAAGCTCCAGATCACCCCGGATAACGTGCTGATAAAGCACGTCAGGAACGACAGCAAAAACATCCTCGTGATGGCGTCCGACAGAACAAAGCTCTACAGGCATCTGGCGATATACGAAAAGGCCCGGCTCAAGGTCGCGGCCATCTCCGTCTGGCCGATGGCAGTACTAAGGGCTTACACGCATCTCTGGGCCCGGCAC
The DNA here is from genome assembly GCA_016782865.1 of Phycisphaerae bacterium. Taxonomy (GTDB): domain Bacteria; phylum Planctomycetota; class Phycisphaerae; order Sedimentisphaerales; family Anaerobacaceae; genus SG8-4. The sequence continues at coordinate 43,059 of JADHXR010000043.1, read as the reverse complement.
ATGGGTCAGGACGATCCGGTTATGCTGCTCGATATCAGACAGATATGCACAAATATCGTCATCTGCGACAGCGCGAATCTTTACTTCGCCCATTCATCCCCGGTGGGGGCGAAGGGTCTCGAAATCGACAGGATGATAGATCTGCTCAACTCCGAGATGGACATGTGCCGGGTCAAGTTCAGATCGGCCTACAGAAACCCCCAGGTCAATCATATCATTTTCGTATCCGGCAATGCTGTGGACAAGGACATCTACGCTAAAATCGCGAAGCGGGCGCAGATGTCGGCCCAGATCGGAGACTGTCTCGACGCGGCCAGAGCTCCCCGCTCCGACCAAGCCCGTCTTAGAAGCCATGCCCCGCACGCAAACTGGATCACAGCCATGGGACTTAGCCTGTCATGAATCCAATCGACCCGCAGATATCATACCATCAATATCAGCAGGCGGGAGTTGACACATTGTCGACACATTCCGACTGATGGAGTCTTGGGACAGACTTTGGAGGAAACTCACTCAACATCGATGGATAAAACAAGCACGCTTTTTTCCTTCTGTCTTTACAACCCTTCGAAAAGTCATAATGATCTACATCAGGTTGGATCTTTAGAGTGATAAGTGTGGGTTGCGGCCGAAGTCTGAAGGCTTCTTAGGTTCCCCTGTGAAACATAGTTATTTGTGACCGGTAGTAGCTCGACGTGTGGAGTCCAGCTCAATTTCGCCGCCGGCGGCGAAATCTTGTGAGCCAGGTAAAATTGTCGCATTCTATAGAGGTTTCTCTCGGTCACTCAATGACCACTTCCTGGACGCCGGCAGACCATTTCTTCTGGAGGGTGATTTCGATTCTGATAGCGTCGGTGGTTACCGGGTCGAAATCGACCTTGTTGAAGGCGTCCTTTTTCAGGCCGTATGGGGTGTTCGCCTTCACGGGCTTAAAGTTGCCCGCGGCGTCGCGGTACAGCACTCTCCAGGATTCGGGCAGGTGGCAGGCGCCTCTACCGCTGTCGTCGAACCAATAGACCTTTACATTGGAGATTCTGTGTTCTTGGTCCCACTCGAACCGGAGCCACTCGGTTGTGTCCTTGTGTGGCCAGAAGTCGAGTTGCAGCGCCGAAGAGTCGGCCGAGTTCTTCGGCAGGATCTGGTCCTTGATCGCATCCAAAGACACATGGACGAATGATGCAGTGGTCCTGCTCTTGTACGTCAATGTATCGGCCGGCCCCGGGCGGGCCGCCTCGGGTTTGCGGGCGGGCCAGACCGTCATCTGCCCTCGCCCGCGATGGGCCCAGGCGTAATAGGGGATAGCCGTGAACGGCTTTTCGCCCGCCGCAGCGATGTCGCCGTCCAGCGTGCGTTTGACGGTGCGAGCTTTACCTGTAATTACGGTGACGCCGTTCAGGAGGTCCGCTCTGTATTCGGTGCGGAACTTCGCGTCGTCGCCGATCACGAGGTTCAGGACCTCGCCGTCATTGTCGGGCCCTTCGAGGCAAAAAACAATCGGCCCGCGCTGCAGCGCAACCTTGCCACGGTCGTCGGCAATTTGGCGGTGGGCAACAATGCGACGGACGGGCATCGGCAGGTCCAGCTCGATGGTGTCGCCCTTGCGCCATTTGCGCTCGATGCGGGCGAAGCCGCTTTCGATGCTCGGCGATACTCGTTTGCCGTTGACCTTTAGTGAAGCCTTCTCGGCCGAACGGGAGCCGAATGTGTAAAGGTCGCTGGGCACGGGCTGGTTTTGTGCCCAGCCGGGGATGCGAACGTAGATGGCGAAGGTGTCGCTCTTCTCCGGCTCGACGCCGATCTTCACCGTCCCGGCCCAGGGGTACTGCGTTTGCTGGGTCAGTGTGATCTTGTTGTCGGCCGTTTCGATCGCCGCGGCGCCGCTGATGAACAGGTTGACGTATACGTCACCGTCCTTGTGGGCATAAGCATATCCCGGCACCGAGGGAATGAACCTCGCGACGTTCGACGGGCAGCACGCGCAGCCGAACCAGGGGCTGCGGGCGTGCTGGCCTGTGGATTCCAGAGGGTTCGGGTAGAAGAACGTCTCGCCCTCCATTGAAATGCCGGACAGGGCAGCGTTGTATAGCACGCGTTCCAGTACGTCGATGTATTTGGCGTCGCCGTGCATAAGGAACATACGATGATTCCAGAAGATATTGGCAATCGATGCGCAGGTCTCGCAGTAGGCCCGCATGTTTGGCAATTCGTAATGGCCCCCGAAACCCTCGTGCCCGCCCGCGGCGCCGATGCCTCCTGTGATGTAGAGCTTGGTGTCGACGACGTCCTTCCATATCGCATCGATTGCCCGGACGTATTCCATGCTGCCCGTTAGCGCGGCGACGTCGGCCATGCCTGTATAAAGATAGGCGGCCCGGACCGAATGTCCCACGGCGGTCGCCTGCTCGGTGACGGGTATGTGGTCCTGGGAGTACGTGCCGTAAAGTCCTTGCTTGCCCTTTGGCCCGCGGTTGCCTTTGCGGCCGCGCTGGTCCAGGAAGAACTTCGCCTGGTCGAGGTACTTGCCGTCGCCCGTGGCGCGATACAATTTGCAGAGCCCGATTTCGATTTCCTGATGTCCCGGCGGGTCGGTCCGCTTGCCGGCGCCGAAGACATCGCAGATCAAATCGGCGTTCTTCACAGCGACATTGAGCAGCGACCTTTCGCCGGTGACTTGATAGTGCGCGACGGCGGCCTCGTACATGTGGCCGACGCAGTATTGCTCGTGAATACTCTGAACATTCGTCCAGAGCTTCTCGGGCTGTCTTTGCGGCACCGAGTAGAAGGTGAAGAGATATCCATCTTCCCACTGGGCGCCGGCCATGATCTTGATTACCTTCTCCAGGTACAGCCGCATCATGGTATCGGGCTGGACTTGCAGCGAATAGGCCGCACCTTCCATGACTTTATAGACGTCGGAATCGTTGAAGTAGATCCCTTCGTGTTTGCCCTCCATGAGTCCGGCGGCTTTTTCGAAGTTTCTGATTCGACCGGTCTCCTCGCATTTCTCGAAGCAGTACGGGATCGTGACCTTACGGCTGGTCTCCAGTCGAGGAGTCCAGAAGCGGTCCTCGACGCGGACGTTATTGAAGGTCACTGGCTTGACGTTATAGTCGCGCGTCAGTTCAGCCTTTTGCTCTTGCGCCGCCGAGAGCGTCGCGCACAGCGAAAAGATCAGAATTGCTGCGAGTATCTGTCTTTTGAGTGTCATGGAAATTACCCTTTACTGTCAGTTACTGACATTCAGTCCGATCTGAACGTTACCTTCGGATCTATTGTCGATCCGTTCGGCGCCCGTGAATATGTTCTCGGCGATGATCGCGCGGCTGACGTCTGTGCCGAGTTCGATCTGCGGGCGATCCTGTCGGAATTCGCACCCGCGGATCAGCACGGTCCCGCTCTTAGCCTGGATCGCTGCGCGAGTCCCGCTTTGGCCTCCCCATTGGGTGAATGTGCAATCGCCGAAACCGACGGTTCCGGTGCCGGAGATCTTTGCTATCTGATTGCAGGGCCCCCAGAATGCGCAGTTTACAAAGCGAACGCTTCCTCTGTTGGCCTCGCCGACTCCGATCATCGTGGGATCGGGACCGTGAAAAGATACGAACTCTCCATTGGTTATCAGCAGGCCGTACGGGGCGCACTGCTCGACGACAAGGGCTGTATGGCAATCGTCGGCGCCGATGCCGAGGAAGTTGCCGTTGCACATGCCCGACCTCGTTCGTATGAACTTGTAGCCGATCTTATAGCCGAAGCAGAAGGTGTTGGTGACATACTGCCAGTCGGACTTGGCGAAGATGAACGCCTCGCCGTTTTCCATCTGCCACTGGAACAGCTTGGGTTTCATACTCCACCAGGGATTGAAGTGGACGTTTTCGATCCGGCCGATATCGTAGATGTGGTCGACCAGGATGCCGCGCCGGATGGGCTGGCCGTGCACGTCGCGAATCAGGTGACGCTCGTTGCGCGTGGCGTCGATCCCGTTGTAGGGATTGAGCATCTCCACGGCGAGAACGGCTGGATTCTTGCCCCGCATGGAGATCGCCCAGGGGTACGGCTCGGGAATGTCGTCTACATTTTGCTCGGGATAGTACAGCACCACGCCCTTGAGAGTACTGTTGGTATTGAGTGTGATGAACGCCGGTCCGTCCTCGCTGCCCGCGCCTTCTGTCACCAGCAGCGTGGTGCCGTCGTCGGTCGGTTTGGGGAGCCCGCGGTCGCGAATCCCGTTGTGTGCCGGCACCGATTGCCAAAGGCCAGCGAGCGTCACGGCACTCGGAACGTTCAGATGGCCCTTGAAGAGATAGTTGCCTCGCGGAGCGTGAACAACACCACCCTCGGCTTCGGCGGCGGCATCCAGGGCCTTTTGAAACGCGGCGCTGTCATCGGTCTTGCCGTCTCCGGCGGCGCCGAAATCACGCACGTTAAAAAAACCGCTGTGCGAATCCTGGGCATGAGCCCCTGCCGTACATGCATATACCGCAAACAAGACCATGCACAAATGCCTCGCCGTTCGCGGGCCAGAAATGTTGCTGCTCATTTGCCTCGTCCTTTCGGTAGAAAATCGTGGAACTGCTCAAACACAACGCAAGGTAATTGTAGTTAACGGGATTCGCTGCGTCAAGTCCGCAGCCTTCGACTCTGCGAACCGTCTTACCCGAGATACCAAGAAATAGGCCAACGTACTGAATGGCTCACCCACAAAAACCGATACTGTGCTACAACCTGCCATAATTCTGCGGAGGCATTTCAAGCGTGGAAGTAAGTTATTCTCGGATGGACAACGGTGGCTTGCCGATGTATCATTGTTGCCGAGAATACTGGCGGGAAGAAAGGTACAATATTAGCAAGGACATTCCAAACTGGGTAGGTATTCTGGCACTGGACATTTACAAAATCATCCAGAAATACAATGCCATGCCGCGTTTTCAAGAAATGGTCAATCTGTGGGCGGAGGAACATGAGGCTGAGATTAGGAAACGTATGGAATGGGAGAAACGAAGAAGAACATATTTTGAAGAAACCGTAGCAACGGATGTCGGTTTACAGGACAAACACGCAGCCCCCTCGGAAGAGGGCTGGAAATTTGAACTGCATGTACAACGCACCGTGCAAGAATCGGGATCGCATTTGAAGCACACTTCCAACCCGATTTGGGGCTGGGTCCCGCCCGAATTATCAACTTCAGCAACACCGGAGGTCAAGCACATCTTACCCTTGAACCGCGAGCACGAGCTTTCCCTGGCCGAGAAGTATACGATCCTTGCCGGAGTCTATGACTACGGTCGTAAGGGAACACAGGACCCCACGCCCTGGCAGTGGCCTGGTTCGGATGATTGGCACAAACCTGATGCACTTTCAAACGCGGAAAGGTGTATCTTTTTTCACGCTCTTCGTGAGAGTATGTCCGAACTTGAACCACACATGGAAGGCTGGTTGAGAGCACTTCTTAAAACTGTCGAAGAAGATGTGGCCAAATGGGCGAACGTGCGATTACCACAACAGAAGGAACAGACAGCCAAAATTGTGTCCGAAACTACTTTTGACGGATTGGTTAGGCGGGCGAAGAATCATCCTGTCATAAGCATCGCAATTCTAGTCGTTATTGTCCTCACCGCTCTCGGTACAACAGTCGAGAAATTTGACAGCATTGTGGCTTTCTGTCACCGCCTTGCCGGTCAGCAGCAGAGAAACAGAGGACAAATGGAGATGGTCGAGGATCAACGGATTGTCACCACCACCGCGAAAGTCGAAATAACCATTCGGTCTGAAGAGCAGGTGAACGCTCGCCACCCGTACAATGGTGCCGTTCTGGCATTTGGAAAAGGCACAGAAGCTCTACTCACACTGTCGTCTGTCGGATCTACGGCGAAGCAAACGGGCATGGGTGAAGTGCGGTATTCCAGCAATTTAGCTATGGAGGCAACCGACAAGGCTTTCAAGCAACCGCTATCGTTTCTCCAACAAATCGAATACGTCCATGTAAGGTTTGATATAATCCCCCCAAATAGTGAGGTTCTGTCAGGAACAGTCGTCTGCATATTCAACAATACAATTCCTATCGAACTGTCTGTGCCCTCACAGAAAATGCGGGAGAATTTCATCAGAGTTTCCAACATCGACTTCGCAGAAGGCCTACGACAACATACAAGAGCTAGGTAGCATAATTGGTGCGATATATCGCACCCTACCGCTCAATATACTATGTAGCATATCCGCTGCCCTTGCTAATCTCGTGCTGCGCCAGGTCGCCCTGCTCCGGGTCGCGCCGGCGCGGGGCGTCTCGCTGGGATTCTGTCCGGCTGGGCCGGCCTTGCTCGTTGCGGTCCGAAGCTTTGGACGTCGCCGTTGAGCATTGTCAAAACGATCTGACCGTCTCTGCCGACCAGCAGTCCGCCCGGCAGAGGCTTGGACGCCAGCGGGTAGCGCCAGAACCAGTAGGGCGTGCCGTTCTCGGAATTGACGGCAACCAGAAACCACTCGGGATGCGCACGAGCCCGGTCCTGATACTTCACAACGGCTGCCACCGAGGTTGGGCAGACGGCGAGGGACACCACCTCGAATTCCTTCTGATCCAGATCGGTGGCCCATCGGACGCCGTTGTCGCTTTTGAGGGCATCAGCCAGACCGAGCCATCGGCGCTGTGCCGGTGTGGCGGTCGCGGGCAGTCCCTTCTCGATTCGTTCGACTGCTTTGTCACCGTCACAGCAGATCAGTTTGCCGTCGCGGAAGTTTACCAGCGCGACGGTCTCGTCACTCCAGGCCGGCGGGATCCCTCCGAAGTTCATCGGCACCAAACGCCTGCCGTTGTGAACGACGAAGCTGTCCTTGTTGGCAACATTCTCGGCCGAGGCATAGAGGGCCCTGCCGCCGGCGATTGCGTGATCGCCGAGAAAGACGCCGACGAACTTGCCGTGATTGGCCTTGGGATTTCCCTGGGCGAAACTCTGGTTGAGGCACTTACCCGTCTTGATGTCGAAGCTGGCCGGGCTGACCTGGTTGCCGCCGGCCATCAGCAGTTGATTGCCCTGGATCGCGAGAGTACCCTGGGCCGAAACGCCCTTGCGCAGCTCAGGATTCAGGTGCCCGGACGAATTGTTCTGCCATTTGATCTTGCCCGTCTTAGCGTCGAGAGCATAAACATAGGTGCCGTCACCGTCAATGATCCCCGCGGCGAAATATGCGACGCCGTCGGCGACCAGCACGCCGGTGTTGACGGGCCAGGTGGAGCAGAGATTGCCGTAGACCATAATGTGCCGCTCGAGAGGAGCCGCACGGAAGCGCCAGAGCAGGCGCCCGGTGGCGGCTTCGAGGGCGTAGACATGTCCGTCACCGCTGCCGACGTAAGCCCGGGATTCGGCGATGGTGGGCGGCGCCTTAATTGGGCCGCCTGTGGCGAAGATCCAGCGAACCTCTCCCGTGCGGGCGTCGAGGGCACGGACCCTGCCGCATTGGCCGGCAACGAAGACAAGTCCGCCCGCCGAGGTCGGGGCGGTCGGTACGTGCGGTCGTTTCGCAGTGTTCGTCCAGGAAGCCGCCGGACGCGTTCGATCTGGAGCGTCCGGCCTTGCGAGTCTGGCGCTCGTCGAACTCGTGCGCTGATTGTTCGCCCGATAGGTGGGCCAGTCGGCTGCTGTGACTTCCAACGGCGCGACCTTTTCAAAATCTCTCTCGGTCTGTAGCCGCTCGGCTTCGGTGGCTACGTGGTCGAAGCGGAAGTCTCCCGCCGAGCATTTGGCCATCGCTCCGATCAAGGACAGGTTGCAATCGCAGGCCCAGGGGCCGATGTAGAGCATGCCGTTTGCGGCAAGTGCGCCGTCGTTGCAGGCGGGCCGGACCCCGCCGTCGACCAAGACTTTCTTACTTGCTCGGTCGAAACGAAGCGTTCCCTCGCCGCGAACAAACAGCGAGTCGGGCGTGGCGGTCAGGCGGGTGCAGGCGGCCTTGCGGAACTTGTAATTATCAAGCACCGAGCCTGTGACAGGATCGATGGCCACGTGCTGGCTCCCAGGGCCGACGCCGAGTACGGCCTGGTCGTCGAGGAAGATGGCGTTCGGGTTATTGGTGATTTTCTTTTTCTGCCAGAGCAGCTCGCCGTTCTTGGCCGAGACGGCTATTACGTTCATCCGGGTCTGCCCCTGAATGATAACCGACTCTGGGCCCGCCACGGCGATACATGCGCTGCGGAATCCGGGCGTCGAAACCAGCCCGCGTCCGGGCTCTTCGATGAGGTTCAGGGTCTCATAGCTGCTGTTGGTCCATTCGGTGTCCCCTGTTTCGGTGTTCAAACTGCGCATATGACTGGTCGGGCAATACAGAAAGAGCTTGTTGTCACGCATGGTCAGTGCGCGCGAGTCGATCAGGGCATCTTCGGTGTGCTCCCAAATCACGCGCTTGTCATCGAGCTTGTATGCCGCCAGTTTGTTGCCGAATCCCCAGGGGACCCTCGGCTTGGCGTAGTATCCGACGCTGAGGTCGGCCCAGCTCCAGCCGCCGAAGTTGCGGTCTCCTTTTATGATCTTGGCCTCGCCTTTCTCGTCGCCGGCCATTGCGTAGAGGACGCCGTCCTTCATCGCCATCCACTTCCAGTCGCCTTCGAGGCCGGGGATCTGGATGCGTCCTTTTTCGGCGCCGCTCCGCGTGTCGAGCATGAGGCAGCCGTCACCGTCGAGCATATAGAAGATGTCTTTGGTGGCGACGAACGCCGAGCGATGCGCGAGATACCCGTCGGGAAGGTCGCGCTGCCAGAGCACGGTGCCGTTGTAGCCGTTGCGGGCGATCAGCTTGTTGACCATGTCCCACTCGCGAACATGATGGGCGATGTGTCCTGTAGCCAGGAAGGTGCGCCCGCCGGCCGCCGTCGTGATCGCGGGCATTCCAATGTAGTACGGCTCGGCCAGGAACTGCGTCATGTACGGCGCCTTGATGACCTGGTCGGCGGAGACGGGATTGTTGTCCGGAGCGTGCTCCCAATGAGACCAATCGTCGGCGCCTTCCAGCGGAAGCTTTGAAAAGTGCAGCCACACACCTCCGTCAGTTTGTATGAATTTGACGTTCCCTGCCTTGCCGGCCCGGACCCATTTGCGAAGTTGCTCCAAAGTGGTCCCGCCCGTCGCGGCGATAATCGCCGTGCCTTCGGGGATCAATACCCGGAGCACCTCGGAGACACTCAGGCGAGCAAGCGTACCGGCATCGGCGCGTGTTGCGATGACTAGGTCGACCATGTTGTCGGCATAAGGTAATTTGTCCAGGCTGCCTTGCTCAATGATAAGCCGGTCTATGCCGAGGCCCGCCTCTTCGGCCAGGCGCCTCTGTATGGCAACTATGCTGGGGTCGGGCTCGCGCACGTGCACGAGCAGGTTGCTGCACCGTGCGATCCGCACCGGCAGATCGTGCCGGCCCCCGATGACGGCGCAGAGCCCCCGATCGACGCCGCCCATATCAACGAGCTTGCGAGCCAATGCATTGTCGCCGGCGTCTGCCTCCTGGGTGGCCGTGGTCAACTGACTTGTCATGATTGCCAAAAGATCGTAGGATGGGCAACTTGTTGCCCATGCGGAGCACGTAGCAATTAGCAGCATGGGCAACAAGTTGCCCATCCTACCAGCTATGGTCATGGTGAGAGTTGCTCCGAGCGGATGCTGTGATGACTTCTTTGAGTGGTGCATGGTCCTGCCCCTTTCTGCTTTGAAAGCAAAAGATGTCAACCGTGTAATTATAGGATATTGACGACACTCCTCGCAAGGGCGTAATGTTACAAATCGCGCCAATAGAAGCTCAGGGCCGCCAGGAAGACCGACGCCAGGGTTGGCAGGCCGTACCCCAAAGTTACTCGCAGCAGCGAGAAATCGTCGAATTTCTGGCCCTCGAAGAAATCGGGTTTGGCCGCTTTTGGCTCGGACTGGGTGCCGGATAGAACGTTAAAGAAGTTGGACATCTGATCGGTGAACGCATAGGCGTCCTCCGGCTTCGTTTTGCCCTTTGCCTCGTCGCTCTGCCGCCAGCTCTGGCGAAGCTGTGTGGAGATCGCCCGGTTCAGGCTGATGGGCGAGAACTCCTCCAATGAGAAGATGCTCAGGATCAGGCCTATTGGGTACCAGATGAAGATCAGCACGACCACCGCGAGCAGGGGCTTTTGCAGCACGGTCCCGGCGAGAAATCCCAGTGACACCAGGAAGGTAAGCACAAGTCCCACGACTCCAAGGGAGGTGGCGATTCCATAGATAGTCACCGTGTCGGCCGGCACGGGGCGCTTTGCCAGCATTATCAGAACGATCGCCGGGACTGTCACTACGAGGTAGACGCCCAGCACGAGCACGACTCGCGCCGACCAGGTGGCAAGCAGATATTCCAGGCGGCTCACGGGCCGGCTCAGGATTCCGTCGGCAAGCGTTTCGGTTTGCGCCCCCGAGACCGGGGTGACTCCGAGCACCACGACGACGAGAAACCATGGGAAGACCAGGTAGGGAAACAGAAGTGACGCGATCAGTGTGCCGTCCTGGAAGTTGGCCCAGTTCGAGCCGGTCAGCAGCAGCGTCAGAAGTGCGGTGGCCCCCAGCCAGAGACGGACCAGGCGACTTGCCTGGAGGGTTCGCATGTCATGACGGAGAATCGCTAAATAGGGCATCATTCGCGTGCCGAGCTTTGGAGTCTTAACGTTGGAACCCATGGGCCTCGTCCTCTTGCAGCAGTTGCAGATAAGCGTTCTCGGTGGCGTTTTGACCCGAATGGATGGCCTTCAGCGCCAGATTGCTTGCGTCGATGAGCTTCAGGACCTCGGCCAGCGCTGCCGGGCGGCTGTAATCGTCGGCGATGCGCACCAGCAATGCGTGATCGGCGTCGGTGTGTGCGTCGATGCCTTTGAGGGCCGTGACTTTTTGAGCCAGAGCCTGCACGTCATCGGGGGCGCCTTCCAGCTCCAGGCTGAAATCGTGCTGGCATAGCCGCTGTTTCATGTCCTGCATGGAGCCGGTGAAAATCATGCGCCCTTCGTGCATTACTCCGAGGTGGTCGCAGATCTGATCGATGTCACTGAGGATGTGAGTGGCGACGACCACGGTCTTGGTTTTTCCCAGCTCTCGGATCAGATCAAGCGTGAATCGCCTGGCCGAAGGATCCAGGCCGGCAGTGGGCTCGTCCCAGAGCAATAGCGGCGGGTCGGCAACAAGCGACGCGGCGATCCCCAGCCTGGTGCACATGCCCGTGGAGAAGGTCCGGATTCGTTGATCGGTTGCCCCAAGCAGACCAACGGCGCGGATCAGAGCGGATATGCGCGGCTTGCGAACCTCGCCTGGCAATCGACACAGCTTGCCGAGAAGGTCCAGATATTCGATGGGGCGCAGGTTGCCCGGCAGCTTGGGATTGGTAGGCAGATAGCCGATCTGAGAGCGGACACCGACAGCGTTGGGGCCGCACGGCTTGTCGAAGACCATCGCCCGGCCCGCCGTAGGGCGCTGCAATCCCAATAGAAGGCGCACGGTAGTCGTCTTGCCCGCGCCGTTGGGGCCCAGCAGTCCGAAGACCGAACCACAGGGCACCTCCAGATTCATGTCGTTGATTGCGATGAGTCGCTGGCCGTAAATCTTCGTAAGACGTTCCGTTTTAATCGCCAGTTCCATACTGAGATCACCTGTTTACTCTCGAGCGGTCCGAAACTATCATTGTAAGGATTTTTCCGCCGGGATCAAACAAATACCGACACTCACGGCTCAGGCAGATCATCGCCCGGCTTGAGTAGGGGGGCGCCGGCGTTCAGCGTCTCGGTATACTTGAGTCCGCAACCGGTATTCAGAAGCAGCACGGTCTCGTCGGGTTTGAGCCAGCCGTCATCTGCCAGTTGCGCCGCGGCGCACAGCGTGGCGGCGCCTTCCGGACAGATGAAGAGTCCTTCTTTGGAAGCAATAGTCTTAACAGCTTTGAGGATATCGGCGTCGGAGACAGCGACGCCGCAGCCGGCTGTTTCGTAGAGCCCGCGCAGGACGATGAAGTCGCCGATAGCTTTGGGAACGGTCAGGCCGAACGCCACCGTGCGGGCGTCGGGCCAGAACTCGGCTTCGGGCTTGTTCTGCCGCCAGGCTTTGACAATAGGTGCGCAGCCTTCGGCCTGCACGGCTACCAGGCGGGGCAGTTTCTCTGAGATCCAGCCGATCTCCTGCAGCTCCTCAAGGGCCTTGTGGATGCCGATGATTCCGACGCCTCCGCCGGTGGGATATACAATCACGTCAGGCAACTTCCAGGCGAACTGCTCGGCGATCTCCAGCCCCATCGTCTTCTTGCCTTCGATTCGGTAGGGTTCTTTCAGAGTGGACACATCGTAGTATCCTCGCTGTGTCACGGCCCGCCCGACAATCCCGCCTGCATCGCTGATCAATCCATCCACGAGGTAGAGCTTGGCGCCGGTGACGGCGCATTCGGTGCGGTGGATCGCCGGCGCTGAGGTCGGCATGACGACGATCGACTCGATTCCGGCCCGGGCACAATACGCCGACCACGCGGCGCCTGCGTTGCCGTTCGTGGGCATGGCGACCGCTTTGACGCCTAATTCCTTGGCCCGAGAGACGCCGACCGCGGCGCCGCGGGCCTTGAAGCTGCCGGTCGGCAGGAGGCCCTCGTCTTTCATGTACAGATTCGACAGACCCAGTTCGGCGCCCAACCGGTTGAGTCTGACCAGCGGAGTCATGCCTTCGCCCAGCGATACGATGTTCTCGGATTCTCTTACGGGCAGCAGCTCCCGGTATCGCCAGAGATCCGGCGCTCGCGAGGCCAAGTCATCTCTGGCCAGGCGAGCCTTGACTTGCTCCAAGTCATAACGCACCAGCAGCGGCGCGCCGCACCGGCACAAATTGATCAGTTGCTCACTTTCAAATGTTGCCCCGCATCGGGAGCACTCTAAATGCGTCACGAACATCGAGATCTCCTTGTTGCCGTGATGTTAACTGCATCGACGACGCACTCTAACATAGACAGCCCGACAATGACAGAACTCCCCGGCGATCCCGGCCTTTCCAGGATTCCCGTATAGGGGCAACCATCCCGGCGCGCCGGGACCCCTGCGAACGAATGATGAAACAGTTGTTCTGGAAATCGCCCAGCAGATTCCGGCAAAGTTTTCCGGTAGGCAGGGAAGATTCGTCCTAATCTGGTCTCTCGCTCGGCGAGCCAGCGGCGGCATCGGAGGTCTCCATCTTTTTTTCGTGGGTGATAAAGATAGTCTTACGAAAAGGTTACGTATCGGTTAGTCCTCAAAGAATTCTTGTGTGGCACGCTGATTGCTTATTTGTTCCGAGATCGTGGCAAATATCAGTTCGGGCCGGTTCTTCGACGGCTGGAGCTTGTGACAATTTGAAAGCTAAGGAGAAACAGAGATGAGTTTTGCATTGTCAGCCGGAGTGACCGGGCTACAGGCCCATCAGAAGATGCTTGATATCGCCGGCAATAACCTGGCCAACGTCAATACGACCGCCTTCAAGGCCAAGACAATAAGCTTCTCGGAGTTGATGACCGAGACGATAAAGAAGGCTTCACAGCCGACCGCTACCGTCGGCGGCACGAACCCCCAGCAGATGGGCAGTGGTGTCGAGGTCGCCGGAATAGCGGCCGACATGGCGCAGGGGAACATCGTCAATACCGGCAATCCCCTCGACCTGGCGATCGAGGGGGAAGGCTATTTCGTGGCCAACGACGGTTCCAAGAACCTTTACACCCGGTCCGGTTCGTTTGCCGTGGATGCAAACTCGTTTCTGGTTGATCCCATGAACGGCTACCATATCCAGCGCATCGGCTCGGTGGGTGAAAGCGACAATTTCCAGACTGCCGGCAACAGCAATATTGTAGTGCCGTACGATGTGGCTATGGCGGCAAGAGCCACGTCACAAGTGACCGTGGCAGGCAATCTCAGCGCCGATGCGGTACTTACCACAGCCCAGGCAAACGTCCTGACCTCCGACATTGGCTATACGACCAACAACGGCACCACGGCGCTGACAACGACGGAACTCGATGAGCTCGACCAGTTCAGCGGAACATTCGGCGCGGCCACGACAATTACCGCCTCCGGTCTTGATCCGAGCGGCAATGCGTTGACCGATGCCACCGGCCTGACTGTCACCGGGGCCACCACTTTGCAGGACGTTATCGACCACTTGAACAATAATGTTCTTACCTCCACCGAACAGGTGGCCTCTTTGGTCAACGGAAAGATACGCGTGACCGATGTGAGCAGCGGCTACAGTCTCTCGGACATGGGGCTGACCTGGGCCGACAACGGCAGCGCTACGTTGACGATGCCGGTGTATTTCGAGGTCTCGACCGTCGGCGGAGATCACGTCAAATACATCAACACTACGGTTTACGACTCTCAGGGCGGCAGGCACGTCCTGTCCGCCGCGTTCACTCGAACCAGTACCGCCAACACATGGGATATGCTGCTTACTTCCGTCACCGGCGACATCTACAACATAACCGCGGGCAATCGAAGAATCAGAGGCATCGAGTTCTCCCCCTCGGACGGTTCCTATTCCGGCTTGGACACCGCCATCGGCGATACGTCTCAATTTGTAGTGACATTCGCGCGTGACCCCTCGAATCCGCAAACCATCTCAATAGAGATGGGTACCACCAGCCACCTTGACGGCCTGACGCAGTTTGCCGGTAACTCAACCGCTGTGGCGAGGGGACAGGACGGTTACGAGGCCGGCAACCTGGCGACAGTCTCGGTCGACAACGCAGGTACGATTATCGGCGCCTTCTCCAACGGTATCAAAAGGGACATCGCTACGGTGCAGATAACGTTGTTCCAGAACCCGGCGGCATTGGAGAGCGTCGGCGGCAATTATTCTGACTCGTCGGCAAACTCCGGCGAAGCCGTGGCTACGCAGGCCCTGACCGGCGGTGCAGGCTCCATTCACGGCGGGTCGCTGGAAAAATCCAACGCCGACGTGGCAACCGAGTTTGTCCGGATGATTCAGGCCCAGAACGGTTTTCAGGCCAGTGCCCGGACCATCAGGGTGGCCAATGACATTCTGCGGGAGTTGACCAATATCATCAGGTAATAGCCTTACCCTCGCCCCCGTCAAACAGGTACCATGTTCATAGATGCCGTTTAATCTCGGTTCAAAGTGGAACTCATTTGGCTCAACGTTCTTTTTGTGGGATAATAGTCTGCTGTTGTTCCCGATAAGAATTCGCAATTGAGATCAGGGCAAATGGCTTTTGACAGCGTGCGGGCGATTTCAATCATAACACACAACGGGCGACAGATTCCAAGAGTCGCCACGGAACTGGACTGGGCCGACAGGCTTGGCAGTTGGAAGGTGCGCTGGGCTATCGGGCGGATGAAATACTCGGTCGAGCCCGGACTTTACGGCGTGGGTGAGCCCACCGCCGAAACTCCCGTTTTTGTCACGGCCAATTACAAGATGAGCTTCGACCGTCTGAGGAGCGGATTGACCGGCCGCGATGGCTGGATACTCGTGCTCGATACCAAGGGCATCAACGTCTGGTGTGCCGCGGGCAAAGGGACATTCGGAACCGAAGAGCTGGTCAGTCGTATCGAGAACGTCGGATTGGGCGAGATTGTTGCGCACAAGAAGCTCATAGTCCCCCAGCTTGGCGCAACGGGCGTCAGCGCACATGTGGTGAAGCAACAAAGCGGCTTTCAGGTGCTGTACGGTCCGGTGCGGGCAAAGGACCTGCCGGCCTTTCTCGACGGAGGTATGAAGGCGACCGAACAGATGCGGCGAGTCGATTTTCCGCTCGCCGATCGAATCGTGCTGATACCGGTGGAACTAATCGGCTGGGGCAAACATGTTTTGTGCGCGGCGGCATGTTTCCTGGTACTTGCCGGTCTCAGTCGAGAAGGATACTCAGGCAAGCTCGTCGCCTCTGATGGTATCAGAAGTGTCCTGATCCTGTTGGCGAGCTACCTGGCAGCCGGCATGTTGGGGCCCGCCCTGCTGCCCTGGCTGCCCGGGCGGGCGTTCTCCGCCAAGGGGATGTGGATTGGGCTGGCAATATCCATAATATTGGGTCTCCAGAGCCGGGGGTTGTGGAATTCCTGGAACGATCGTCTGGACATTCTCGCGTGGTTTCTGATGATACCGGCTTTGACGAGTTTTGTTGTGATGAACTTTACCGGGGCTTCTACATACACTTCGCTGTCGGGAGTAAAGCGGGAGATGAGAATCGCAGTGCCTGCACAGATAATCTGTGCCGTGGCGGGTACTGGGCTATGGCTGGCAGGGCGTTTTGTATAGGACAACAAACGAGAGTCGGACTGTTATGGGAAAACTCCAATATCTGAAAAACGTCGTTACGCTGGAGCTTGACGTCGAGAAATGCATAGGTTGTCAAAGATGCGCGGAGGTTTGTCCGCACGGCGTTTTTGCGATTGAGGACAGAAGGGCGCGGCTGGTTGACCCCGATAGCTGCATGGAATGCGGGGCCTGCCGAAATAATTGCCCCGCGGACGCGATTTCAGTCGGAGCGGGGGTCGGCTGTGCCCAAGCCGTCATCAACGGATTCTTGCGGGGGACAGAACCGGATTGTGACTGTTCGAATTCGTGCTGCGGCTAGGCTCTGTCGGAAGACTCCGTCGTCGGGTGCGAGAGCGAGCGTTTTTTCGCCTGGCAAAGACGGCGAAGCAGGCGATATCGGTTTTATCGTCGATGCAGCCGGATGCGGCCAGGCGGACAACAGCGGCTGCCTTTATCCGACAGTAGCTGCGTCAGCAGCATGAGACCGTTAAAGAAAATAAGCCGCTCGAAGCCAGATCGAGTTTTCCGACAGAGCCTTAGACGCCTGCGCGGATTCTCGGAAGCTGGACTTTCCCGTGAGAATTATCGGACAGTTGCACTCTCCTTGATTGCCGGGGAGTAAAAGGTTTTCTTGCAATTGTCGGTATGATTTGTTAGCATAGCGGCGTTGTAGGGGTTTTCCTAATTCTGGGAGAATAATGACAGCCGTGTCCGCCCCATTGAATCCTAATCCGCTGTGGATAATTAAGCGATAATAGTAGGATGGAATATCAGATATCTGACATAGACAAAAGGATACTGGCCGCTCTTCAGGGGGGATTTGCGAGAAGTCAGACCCCGTACAAAGACGCAGCCAAACAAGCGGGGATTCCCACCGAGCAGCTTTTGGCGGTTCTCAAGGATTGGAAAGACCACGGCAAGCTCCGGCGGATAGGCTCTATCGTCCATCATGAGAAAGTGGGTTTTTCCGGCGGTGCGATGGTTGCCTGGCTGGTCGATCCCGAGCACGTTGAGCGGGTGGGGACCACGTTAGCCGGATTTAAAGAGGTTAGCCATGCCTACGAGCGGAGAACCGCCGAAAATTGGCCCTACAATGTGTATACGATGGTCCACGGGACTGACATGCAGGCGGTCAAAAAGACTGTCGAGCGCATGAGCGAAACGTCTGCGGTATCCGACTACCGGATACTAAATACCGAGCGGGAACTCAAGAAGGTTCCGCCGACCTACATCATGAACGATCCTCGATGCACGATGCTCGATGCTCGCACGAGTCGGAACTCGAGTATCGAGAATCCAGGATCGAGCATCGAGAAAGAAGAAGAACAGGTATGTTAAAGCTGCCTTTACCGGAATTGATTGTATTCGCTGTTGTTATCGCGTCGTATCTCGCCGCGGCGGCAGCCGGAATCTTGCAGTTGCTGGCCGGAGGTGAGAAATGCAAACGGTTTTTGCTGCCCTTAGTTGCGCTGGCCGTAACGCTTGAAGCGGTGATTCTAATATTCAGGGCTGTCGCCATAAAGGCGGTGCCGCTGACCGGGTCGTTCGAGTCGATGATTGTTCTTACCATCGTGTTCGGCCTGACGTACCTTTTTCTGAGCATCGGTATCCATAGAGTGTGGTTCAGCTCGGTAATGGTATGGGTCATGCTGGTGCTCATCCTGCTGGCGGCAGTAGTCGCCAGGCCCGCTTCGCAGGCCTACGCTATGGCTTCCACCCCCTGGGCAATCGCCCACGGCATTTCGATGGTGCTGGCCGGCGCAGCGGCGATGCTGGCGACCGCCAGTGCGGTGCTTTACCTGTTGGCCAGGCGAAAGCTCAAGCGAAAGGACCTGCTCGGTGTTCTCGGCAAGGTGCCCAACATTGAGAAACTCGAGCACATGAACCTGTTCGGCCTGAAATTATGCTTCATATTGCTGACGTTTGGCTTGGTCAGCGGGATCGGCCTGTCGGTGTCGCACAAACTGACCAGCCGGGCCTGGCTTACCGACCCAAAGATCGTTCTCATAGAGATCGTCTGGCTGCTGCTCGGGGTTATCCTTGTGCTCTGGAAAACAATCAAACTGAAGGAAAAAACAATTGCTCACGTGACGATTGTCGCGTTTGCCTTGCTTTTGTTCGCGGTGGTGGGGACCTCGGTTTTCTGCGGAACAGGGCATGACTCTGGCTTTGGCGGCAGCGACGTCAAGGCTGGCGAGAAGGCTAAATAAGACCAAGACATGAAGATCGTAGTATTAGGACTCAACCACAAAACTGCTCCGGTGGAGATTCGTGAGAAGCTTGCCTTTGACAGCGCCCAGACAAGCAGGGCGCTTTGCGAACTGAAAAGGAGGTTCGCGCAGGCTGAGTTCGTACTGATATCGACGTGCAACCGCGTCGAGCTGTATTGCGCGGGAAAACACTGTCAGGGCGCCGATCCTGAAAGGCTCGCCGGTTTTCTCTCGGAGTTTCACGGTGTTGAGCTGGGCAAGTTTCGAGAGTTCCTGTACGCCCACGAAAACGAAGAGGCGGTTCGGCATCTGCTGTCGGTCGCATCAAGCCTGGACAGCCTCGTGGTCGGCGAGGCGCAGATAGTCGGACAGGTCAAGGACAGCTACAAACTCGCCTGTGCGGCAAAAACCACGGGTAAAGTCCTGAATCGCCTGTTTCACAGCGCGTTTGCTTCGAGCAAGAAGGTATATACGACTACCTCCATCGCCGATGGCCGGGTGAGCGTTGCCGGCGTTGCGGTCGAACTGGCCATGCAGTTGTTTGCAGATATGTCTTCGGCGAGAGTCGTTGTCATCGGCGCCGGTGATATGGGCCAGTTGATCATCCAGCATTTGCTCCAGGTGGGCGCGCGGAACATCACGGTTGTTAACCGATCTTACGATCGCGGCTTGAAAGTGGCCGGTCAGTACGGGATTGCGGCTCGCAAGTGGGAGCAGCTCGACGAGCAGTTGATCGGGGCGAATATCGCGATAGCTTCGGCTTCCGTACAGGATTATCTATTCAGGAAAGATTCGTTCAAACAGATAATGGCCCGGCGCAAGGAAGGGACGCTGCTGATTGTCGATATTGCCGTGCCGCGGAATTTCGAGCCTGCGGTCAACGAGCTGGACGGGCTCTATCTGTACAGCGTCGACGATCTGTCAGCGGCGGTCGAGCAGAACCGCAAGGCCCGCGAGCGGGACATGGCCAGGGGGATGGAGATTGTCCTCGAGAATGTCACCGAGTTTATGGAATGGTTCGGGGCCAAGGACGTAGGGCCCTTGATTGGCCGGATGAAGGAGCAATTCGCGCAGATCGGCAGAAACGAGATGGAGCGATTCTTTGTCGGGGTCAGGGAGGAGGCCTCCTGTAAGGAGGTAATGGAGGAAATGGTAAACCGGGTTGTCAACAAACTGCTGCATTGCGTGATCAAGAATGTCAACGTCGTGGCCAAGGAGAACGGCGCGACCGAGGCCGCAAAGCTGGTGGACACAATTGTAAGAGAGGCCGAAGAAATAATATCCGATCCGGATGATAAGGAGGGCGCGCAGTCGTGAAAGACCCAATGCGTTCAAAACAGATTCTGAGGCTCTTGTTCTGGGAGAGCACGATAAGGTGCAATTTGAGCTGCGCGCATTGTCGACGGATAGAATCCGATGAGCAGGCTTACAGGGATATGTCCACGGCGCAGGCCAAAGCTCTGATCGAGCAGTTGGCTGAACTGGGAAGAGGACAGCCCATGATGCCGGTATTGGTGTTCTCGGGTGGTGAGCCGCTCTGCCGCGAGGACTTGTTTGAGCTGATCGGCGCAGCCCGATCGTCGGGGATTACCCCCGCGCTGGCAACCAATGGAACGCTGATAGATGAAACCGTCGCCGGGCGGATAAGTGAGAGCCGGGTCGCAAGGGTTTCGATTAGCTTAGATGGAGCGACCGCTGAGGTCCATAACAGGCTGCGGAAGCTCGAAGGTTCGTTTGAAAGTGCCATCGAAGGCATAGGGCATCTCCGCAACAAGAATGTGCCTTTTCAGATAAACATTACCATGACCAAACATAATGCCCACCAGTTGGAAGATGTTTACGAACTTGCCAAATCCCTCGGTGCGGTCGCGGTGCACATATTTATGCTTGTGCCCGTCGGTTGCGGCCAATCCCTGGCGGACACCGATATGCTTTCACCCGAGCAGTACGAGCAGAAAATGGTCGATATCTGCAAACTGGACGGTAGAGGCGAACTGCAAGTGAAGGTAACCTGCGGCCCGCATTACGAACGGGTGATCAGGCAGCAGGGTTTGTACAAGGCTCGTGCAAAAGCCGGTCACCCCGGTGGCTCGGTTCCCGGCGGCGGGCACCAAGGAACATCGAGAGGCTGCCTTGCCGGCCTCGGAGTGCTGTTTGTCGGACATCAGGGAGACGTATTCCCGTGCGGGTATCTGCCTGTGAACTGCGGCAACGTGCTTGCCGATAAGCTCTCGGATATATGGTACAACAGCAAAGACCTCGCGCGGATGCGCGAAGGCAGCGAACTCGAAGGCAAGTGCGGCGCATGCGGCTACAGGCAGATATGTGGTGGATGCAGGGGCAGAGCGTATGCCGCAGAGGGCAATTACATGGCCGAGGAACCCTTCTGTGCGTATGTGCCGCCTGAAGCAGCTCGCTGAGTCTTGTGACGTTTTTTTGATTTTAGAGGTTAGTCCATGATCAATATAAGCAAACTGTATTGTGATCAAGTTACCCCGGGCGATTGGCTTCGCTACGGCAAGACCGGTTCCGGCGAGCGCGAAGGTGAAGTCGTACCCAAGAAGGCGTCCGAGAGACGCCCCATCGTTGTGTGGAACATAACCAGTGCGTGCAATCTCAAATGTGTGCACTGTTACAACGACAGCGGTACCTGCTCTGGCGATGAGGTCTCGACGGACGAGGCGAAAAACGTGTTGGATAGTCTGGCGGAGTTTGGGGTTCCATCGGTCCTGTTCTCCGGCGGCGAGCCTCTGATACGGCCTGACCTGTTTGAATTGATCGGATACGCGGGGCAGCGGGGCCTGCGCACCGTTATCTCAACGAACGGCACTCTGATCACGGCCGAGATGGCGAAGAAGATCAAGAACAACGGCGTTTCATACGTCGGCATAAGCCTTGACGGCATCGGCGAGATCAACGACAGATTCAGGGGCGTATCCGGGGCATTCGACAAGGCCGTAGAGGGAATAAAGAATTGTCAGGACGCCGGCGTACGGATTGGCCTGCGATTGACTTTGACCAGGAAGAACGTCCAGGATCTGGAGAGTCTGTTCGGTTTTTTCGAGAGCGAGAACATCGAGCGGGCCTGCTTCTATCATTTCGTCCCGAGCGGCAGAGGCGGGAAGATGGCCGCCGAAGACCTTACTCACGCTCAGAGCAGGGAGGCCGTCGATATGATCTTGGCCAAGACGAGACAGTACAAGCAAGCGGGCAAGACTACCGACATACTGACGGTCGACAACCATGTTGACGGCATATACTTGTATCTGAAATTGAAGCAGGAGGATCCGGCACGTGCAGAGGAGGTCTGGAAGCTGCTGAGCTGGAACGGCGGGGGCATGTACAGCAGCGGAGTGGGAATCGGTTGCATAGATTTTCATGGGAAGGTGCATGCCGATCAGTTCTGGTGGCATTACGACCTCGGCGACATCCGCAAGAGACCTTTCGGCGAGATTTGGATCGATACAGGTGATCCGCTCATGCGTGGCTTGAAGGACCGCCGCAATTATGTCAAGGGAAGATGCAGACTTTGCAGGTTCTTTGACGGCTGTGGCGGAGCTTTGCGGGTCCGCGCGGACCTGCATTTTGGCGACTCCTGGGCTCCGGATCCGGGATGCTATTTGACTGACAGTGAAATAGGCCTGGACGAGGAAAAGAAGGCGGAACTGGAGCGCTGCGGAGAAGTCTTCCAAATGCCGGAATGATCTGACGCCTTAAAGCACAATGCAATCCCTGTGCCGAACAGGATGGGGAATTTCTTGGATTTTGGAGATTCAGGGACCAATTCTGAGCGACGTGCACCAAAAGACGTCTCAAAAGTGAGAATTTTCTCTTGCCTTCCTGCTGGAATTGAGGTACAATCTCTGTCGTCTCAGGCAAGGATCGTTTGTAAATCACAAACCTTGAAGATCTACGGAGCGCGGGGCATCGTGCAGTCAAGGGCAAGAAAGGTTCATGGGTATTAAGTCAGATACTGCAAGTGATCTAATGGACAAGCCGAGCCGGTGTACTCGCGAGGCTCTCGCGGAGCAGATACTCTGGCTTATACGGCTGCGGTGGATTGCCGTCGGGAGCATCATAGTTGCCTGTCTGATGGGAACTTACGTCTTTCCCGTGCTCACGGATGCCACACCGATCTATGTCTGTGCCGCGTTGCTCTTGCTCTCGAACATCCTGTACCTCGTTGCCGCCACAAGGCAGGTTAGCCGGTCCAGCCGCAGAGACATTGCACTTGCGATGATTCAGGTTGAGACGGATCTTGTCCTGCTCACAGCAGTGCTGCACTTCTCTGGTGGAGCAGCCAATCCATTCTTTCTGCTCTATGTCATTCCCATAATCATAGCGACAATTATTCTTCCAAAGAGCATGTCCCACGCCGCGGGGCTGACCGCCATACTGTTGTTTGGTCTGCTCGCCGCCAGTGAGCTCAACGGCGGCACCTGGTTGGGGTACTATCCGCTGAAGTTTTCTGCAGTCGGCGGATTGTGGAGGAATCGGGTATACGTGCTTGGTGCTTTTACGGCGTTCGTCTGCACTGTGGTGCTGGTCCAACATTTGACCAGGGTGGTCATCGCCCGGATGACGGCTAAGGAGTTGGAAGCGGCGCGAAACAACGACGTGCTTCAGGCCGTCATCAGCGCGATGGCGGAAGGACTGATATTTATCAACTCCGACGCCAGGGTGGCGATCTGCAACCCCGCTGCGACGCTGTGGAAAAGGAACGGTAATACCAGTCTGAAGGACACTTCGATCGACGATTTTCTGTCCCCTTTGGCAGGGCACATGAAGGTTCTTTTGAGCGATGCAGACAGGGCAGCGAGCTGGACTGAGAGAATTGAATTCAACACCGATGCTCCGGATCGGCGTCATATTGAGGTCAAGAGCGGCCCCGTGGTGGGCATTGACGGACAAAGGTTGGGATGTGTGATTGTGGGCCAGGACTTAACCGAGCACAGGAAGCTGGCGAAAGATCTGCTCGAGCGAACCGAAGAAGTGACTGAAATCAACGAGATGCTGAAGATGTCACGAGTGGAGATGGCCCAGCGGGAGAAGATGGTTGCGATCGGTCAAATGGCGACGGGCATCGCGCATGAGATAGGTAATCCTCTGGCAAGCATTTCGTCGGTTGCGCAGTACCTGGCCCGGAAAATCACGGCCTCTGATCAGAAGGAACAGTTGTTGATCATACAATACCACGTTGACCGCATTTCGACCATCCTCAAGCGAATGCTGGGTTTGTCTAGGCCGGCTACGAGCGAGTATAAATGGACGGACGTCAACTCATTGATAGACAACACCCTGTCGCTCATTAACTTTGACAGACGTGCACAGTCGGTCACCGTCGAGAACCGCGCCGGGACCGACTTGCCTATGATGTGGCTGAACCCGCAGCACCTCGAGCAGGTTTTTCTCAACATCTTTATTAACGCTCTGGATGCGATGAACGCCAAGGACCAGGAACAAAAGCACAATCTCAAGATAACAACGAAATGCAGGAACGATGTGGTCGAGATTCGAATCAGTGATACGGGGATCGGGATGAAGTCCGAGGTCTGCAAACGCGCCTTCGAGTCATTCTTCACGACCAAGGAGATTGGAAAGGGAACGGGCCTGGGACTCTTCATAAGCTACAATCTTGTCAGGGAGGCCGACGGTACGATCGAACTGGAGTCGGAACTTGGCAGAGGCACTACGGTAATAATCCGAATTCCCCTCAGGCCCAGGAAGAACCTGATTGCAGGAGATGACGAATGAACAGAGAAGTGTTGTTGGCAGACGATGAAGTAACCTTCAGAGAAACGTTCGCAAAGGTTCTTCGGGAAGAAGATATATCGGTCACAGTGGTAGGTAACGGAACCGATGCGTTGGACGCCGTCACAAAACAGCCCTTCGGCGTTGTCGTCCTGGACATCCGAATGCCGGGAGCCGACGGCATAAAAGTCCTGCGCGAGATAATGCGCATAAGACCTGAGACGCGCGTAATAATGGTAACGGCTTACGGAACGGTGGAGATGGCCGTCGAGGCGATAAAGCTCGGTGCTTGCGATTATGTGATGAAGCCTGTCGTGATGGATGACGTATTGACGAAGATCCGCCAGAACATGAAGTATCTCGACCTGCAGGAAGAAAACAAGAAGCTCAAGCAGGAGCTGACCCGGCGGTTCGACATCAGCCAGATCATAGGCAAGTCTCCCGCGATGCAAAACGTTTTTGAGATGATTCGCAAGGTGGCCCCGACCAAGAGCAACGTGTTGATAACAGGCAAGAGCGGCACGGGTAAAGAATTGGTCGCTCGCGCCATACACTCGTTGGCGGCTCAATACAGCAGGCATTTTTTGGCAGTCAACTGTAGTGCGATACCCGAGGGTCTGCTCGAGAGCGAACTGTTCGGGCATAAGAAGGGCAGTTTCACTTCCGCCATTCGGGACAAGGAAGGACTTTTCAAGAGTGCCTGCGGTGGCACGCTGTTCCTGGACGAAATAGGCCACATGCCCATGAGTTGTCAGGTCAAACTCCTGCGGGCGGTCGAGCAGAGGCAGATAATACCGGTCGGCTCGACACAACCTATCGACATCGATCTGCGCCTGATGGCGGCTACAAACAAGGATTTGCCGAAAGAGATCAAAGCCGGACGGTTTCGAGAAGATCTATATTACAGGATGAACGTTGTCGGCATCCATTTGCCTGAGCTGTGTGAGAGGAAGGAAGATATCCCCCTGCTGGTCGAACATTTCATTAAGCAATTCAATTCCGAGATGGGCAAAACGTGCGTTGGGGTCAGTGATGCGGTCATGCGGCTGTTCATGAGTTATGATTGGAAAGGCAACATCAGAGAGCTGGAGAACGTGATCGAGCGAGCGAGCATATTTGCCGAAGATGACGTGATAAAAATATCCGACATCGGGCTGTTGGGCTCCCACGCGATGGGATTGAGCAAAGAAGACGAGACTCTTCAAACAGCCGCCAAAGCATACGAGAAGGAGTACATCCGCCGGGTGCTGAGCAAGCACGACTGGAATAAGGTCGACGCGGCCAAGGCCTTGAACGTCGGATTGTCAAGTCTGTATCGCAAAATTGACGAACTCGAAATCGATTCTCGCAAGCCCAAACGCTCGAAGGCAAACAACCAGTAGCCTCAGGGCGGATCGCCCGGGTGAATTGATGATCCTTGATCGACAACCTCGGTAACTGAAAACGCAGTGATCGCTCCAGCGTCGGTCATAGGAACTCGAGGTCGAGTTGCCGTACACTGGGCCGATAGCCAAAGGCGAGAAATTAGACCCCACGCATTTTCCTGGCAATGAGAACCTTGAGCCTTCTAAGTGCCACATATGGGAAGGATATGCGCCTCATAGTCCCAATAGTGGCAAACTCTACTTGCCCATTTCCTCTCAAAACGCCGTTTTGGAGCAGATATTCGGGATATCCGTTATTTCCGAGCCTCTGATCCGACTCCGGCACGCCAGTTGCACACAAATCTCTTCAGTGATATTGGCATGCGTCCACATACGTGTGGGATTCCAAGTATAGCAGATCAGTAGTGCAGATGCGTTGCCAGTTCAGGGAAGAACCCGCGGTTCGTACCTGACAAGTTGGGTCGGGGATTTTGGAGACAGAAGAATATGAAAGTTACAAAGTCTGCCGGTTATGCGTTGCATGCATTAATGTATATGGTAAGACACAGCACACAGTTGCCAGTCACAGCGGTCACGGTCGCCAAGGCCGAGGGGATACCGTCCGACTATCTTGCCAAGATATTTCAGCAGCTTGCCAAGGCACGCTTTGTCAAGGCGATCAGGGGCAGGAAAAGAGGATATGTTTTTGCCCGGCCGCCGGAGCAGATCACCCTGCTTGAGCTGTTCGAGGCTGTCAAAGGCGGGCCGTTATTCGACGATTGCTTCTTGAGACACTGTGAATGTGGTGGCACTCCGGAGAATTGTCGCATTTTCTCTATCTGGACGCATGCTACAAGGCAAATCAAGAAAGAGCTTGAGGATACCTCAGTGGCCGCCGCCGCCTGGAGCCACCCTGAGCATCGGTTTTTGAGCCTGCCCATGTCGCTTGCCGGCCCGGAGAAGAAACACAATTCAACGTCGGCCGCCTCGCACGCGACAATTCTGTAGGGCATCAAGACCCCCTTTGCAAAGTCTCATATGTTGACTGACCGCCTGTGGGCGAGCCAAGAGCGCTACAATTTGGCTCTTCGGGCGGCGATGATCGTTCTGTCAATGTCTTTCTGCGTGTGCCTGGCCGAGAGGAAGCAAGCTTCAAATTGAGATGGCGGCAGGTAAACACCCTCTCTCAGCATCGCGGGATGGAACTTTGCGTACATCTTGGTGTCCGATCTGGCCGCTGAGACATAGTCGGTCACAGGACCCGCATTGAAGAACAGGGTGAACATCGAGCCAATACGGTTTATGGTATGCTCGGTGCCCCGCTCTGTTAAGGCTTGGCCGATGCCGTCACAGAGCTTGCCGGTCGCACGATCGAGGCCGGAGTATATGGCTTTCGATTTGAGCAATTTCAGTGTAGCGATGCCCGCGGCGACGCAGACGGGGTTTCCTGAAAGGGTTCCGGCCTGATAGACCTGACCGGTTGGGGCTAACTTGTTCATCAGTTTGGCTCTTCCACCACAGGCTCCTATTGGAAATCCGCCCCCGATTATCTTGCCCAGGCACGTCAGGTCTGCTTTTACGCCGAAGATGTCCTGGACGCTTCCGTACTTGACTCGAAAGCCCGTAATCACTTCGTCAAAGATCAGTACGCTGCCGCTGCCGGTGCATAATTTCCTTATGGTCTTCAAGAAACCTTCTCTGGGCGGCACGACTCCCATGTTCCCGGCAATCGGCTCGACTATGACCGCAGCTATCCGGTCTTGATACTTGTTCATCGCCCTGGCGAGCATCTCCGTGTTGTTGTAGGGCAGGAGGATGGTGTGTTTCGTGAAGTCTTTCGGGACGCCCGGACTGCTCGGCGAGCCCAGAGTCATCGCTCCGGAGCCTGCCTGTACGAGGAGTGAATCGACGTGGCCGTGGTAGCAGCCGATGAACTTTATGATCTTGTCCCGGCCGGTACATCCGCGCGCCAGGCGAATGGCCGTCATCACCGCTTCGGTGCCGGAGCTGACCAGGCGGACCTTCTCGACCGAACCGATCGCCCGGACAATCATCCCGGCGAGCTGTGTTTCAAGCTCGGTGGGTATGCCGAAGCTTGTTCCTTTGGCCATGACCTTTTTGACCTGAGTGAGGACCTCAGTACGCGCGTGGCCCAGAATCATCGGCCCCCACGAAAGGCAGTAGTCGATGTATTTGTTGCCGTCAGCATCATACAGGTATGCGCCTTTCGCTCTATCGATGAATATTGGCTCCGAGTTTACGGCTTTGAACGCACGGACCGGACTGTTGACTCCGCCGGGTATTACCTTGGTTGCATCCTGAAACAGCTTCTTACATTTTCGATATGTGGCCATCTGATTTTCCTCACAGCAGAGTGGGGCTTGCCCCACCATTACGCCCTTCTCAGTCGTCCTTGCGCGGCACAATTTCGGCCTCAATGCCATGCTTTTTCGCAGACGCTTGTGTTGGCTCACCAAGACAGTAAGCTTTGATGTGTGCCGGCACCTGGCCGAACTTCTTTACGAAGGCCCGCGCTGTCGAGCCGCTCGTGAACAGGATCTTGTCGATATGTTCGAGGTCGACATCCGCCGGCTCAATCTCGACGGTTTCGTATACTGCGATCTCTTCAACCACCGCGCCGAGCCCAGCCAGGCCCTCGGGCAACTCTTCAGAGGCAACTCTTGCCTGGGGCAACAGCACTTTCTTGTTCATCATGTCAAGCGCGCCGAATTCTTCGAGCAGGCCCGCGCTCGATTCTCTCTCCGGCACCAGGTCGGCGACAATGCCGAAGGCGGTAAGTCTTTTGGCAGTGGTCTTGCCAATCGCAGCGACCTTCATTGACGCAATCGCTCTGGCATCGAGGCCTTTGCATTTCAGCCGGTCGAAGAAATACTTCGCTCCGTTGGCGCTTGTGAATATCAACCAGTTAAATGTTTCAAGCTGTTCCAGTGCCTTCTCAAGCTGTGAGCAATCTTCAAGGCCCACACATTTGACCATCGGCCTGTGCACGATCGTGCCGAGGTGTGTATATTTTTCGGGATGTGTGCCGAGGACAAGAACTCTCGGTTTTCTGCCGAACCAGTTCAGCTTCTCATGAAGTCCCACAACTTTGCCAACGATGAAGATCGCGGGGGTGCCCAGCTTCTCTTGGCGGACAGTCCGGACAAAATTCTCCAGCGTTCCGGTGATCACTCTTTGGTTATATCGGGTCCCATTCTCAACAGCGGCGATCTTAGCCTGCGGGGACCACCCCGCTTTGAGCAAAGAGTCGATGATCTTCTGAATGTTGGCCACACCCATGAGAAAAACAATCGTGCCCGCATTCGGGATTTCCAATTCTTTCTCATCTCTTCTATGCCCGGTCACTATGGCAATGTTCGCGGTGAAGTCCCGATGCGTCGGCGGGATGCCGGCGTACGTCGGCGCTGACAGCGCGCTGGTAATGCCGGGAATGATCTCGAAGTCCACTCCGGCCTCGGCGCAGGCTTCGACTTCCTCGCCGCCGCGGCCAAAGACAAACGGGTCACCGCCTTTGAGCCGGACGACTACTTTGTTGTCTGCGGCCTTTTCTATCAGCAGCGCATTTATCCGCTCCTGCGACATCGTGTGTTTGCTGGCGAACTTGCCGACGGATATTACTTCAGCATCCTCTCTGGCTAATTGAAGCAGCTCCATCGGCATCAGGTGATCGTAGAGGATGACGTCGGCCTGACGGACCAGCTCATAGCCTTTGACGGTGATTAACCCGACGTCGCCGGGTCCTGAACCCACGAGATAGACCTTTCCCTTTGACATTGTCGCCCCAGCTTAGAAGCCTTTTTTCCAATAGAGTGAAAAACCTTTCAAGATTCTCACAAGCGAGAAATACTACACCGTGCGCTATCCCGACACCGGGACCAGCGGCTGAGCCGCAAATTCCAGCTTTACAGTTCGCCAGCCCTACGCTATACTCACACGTGTATAGCTTCTTGGCATACAAAGGTCAAGTGAAAACACGCCGATTGCCGAATAGACGATGATGATAGTCGCATAATCTGTAGTGCTGATGAAAGACCCTTATGGACGAAATTGACAGCC
Organism: Phycisphaerae bacterium; assembly: GCA_016782865.1. Classification (GTDB taxonomy): domain Bacteria; phylum Planctomycetota; class Phycisphaerae; order Sedimentisphaerales; family Anaerobacaceae; genus SG8-4. The sequence continues at coordinate 13,410 of JADHXR010000043.1, read as the reverse complement.
GAATACTCCGGGAGCTTCAGCACGATTTTCCTCTGAGCGAGAGGCCCTATGAAGTCGTAGCCGAGAGATTGCAGATTTCGACCAAGCAGCTTTGGGCTCGTGTCCAGCGGATGCTCGATGAGGGGGTCATCCGAAGGATGGGGGCCAGCTTCGACTCCAATAAACTCGGGTTCAGCAGCACTTTGGCGGCTGTGAGTGTTGAGCCGGAGCTTGTAGAGCGTGCAGCCAAAGTCATAGGGCAGTTTCATGAGGTGACCCACAATTATCTCCGCAACGACGCTTTCAACATCTGGTTTACCTTGATCGCGGTCGATGAAAAGAGGATAGAGAGCGTGCTCGAGGAGATCCGCACTACTCTGTCTCTTGAGAAGGCAGCTGTTTTGAATCTGCCCGTCAAACGACTTTTCAAACTGGATGCCCGGTTCGATGTTTCCAAATGATCGTGATCACTATGAGAAAGCCCCGAACACTCACTATCGGTGTCCCGAGAACGGCATCCTTTCGCCACTTTGTGCCAGCCCTGTTCATGCGTTTTGCCAACCTGAGAAACTCTCACAAGTGAGAAAACGGGACGATTCCGGCATCAGGACGGGTTCGTGACTTTAAACGATGTTGAACTGGACAGTTTATTCAGATACTATGTGCTTGATCTAACCGGTTTTGGGAGGTAGTTGAACGGTTGCGGGCCCAATTGCCCTGAGATTAACTAATGTAAAGTAATCAGTTATATTTTGTGAATGGCTTTGTAGGGAATCGATAAAGTGAGATTCAGAGGCGGTCATAACGTACTTCTAAAGGGAAGACCCGACAGCGCGATAAAGGTGATGCCGGAACCGAAGGTTCTTTACATGCCCTTGCGCAGCGAAAGGTTCACGTTCAGCGATATTCATGTCAAGGACGGCCAGAAAGTGAACGGCGGCGATATTCTGGCAAAGGATCCTGACAACTATTCGGTTCCCATGCTGGCGCCGCGAGCCGGGACTGTTCGTCTGGAGGCTGTCGAGAACCATATCGTGATTGAGGACGTTGCTCAGCGCGAGGAACGCGCCGATATCGTCGAAGAGGAAATGCTGCACATAGAAAAAGAAATGGGCGCCGGCGGCATAAAGCGATATAAGCTCTTGTCGCTCGGCGCCTGGCAGTTTTTCTACGATGCTTTTACAGGAGAACTGCCCGACCCGCTAGGCACGCCCCAGGCGATCATTGTATCTACTCTGAGTCTGGAGCCGTTTCTTGCAAGGGGCGATGTGCAGCTTCACAGGAGACTCCTGAATTTCACGAGAGGCCTGGAGCAGTTGCAGTCCCTATTGGAATATCAGCCTATCTATCTGGCTATGCCTAACATCACATCGGAATTTGCAAATTTGATTCGAAATCAGATCCGCGGGTACGCCTGGGTGAAGATGCTGGAAATACCGCTGAAGTATCCATATGACAATTTTGCGGTTCTCGCCAGGAGATTGGACCTCAAGGCCGGCAAAGGCCCCGTCTGGGCAGTTCGGACAGAAGGTATCCTGGCGGCGGACCGCGCCCTTACCGAGACAAAACCCTGTACAGTCAGGATACTATCCATAGGCGGCACGGGGGTAAATTTCCCCAGCCATCTTAAGGCAATACCGGGGTATCCGTTAAAGAGAATCAGAGATCAACATGTGTTCGAGCCGGCTGCACGAATGCTCAACGGCGGCATATTGACGGGCAGTATCTTATCGGAAGAAGCACAGGGAGTAGATGTCGAATGCAGGGGAATAACGGTTCTTCCGGAACACATCGATAGGGAGTTCCTCGGATTCGTCAGGCCCGGCTGGGACCGCGATTCTTATTCCGGATGTTTCTTAAGCTCTCTTAGAAAGGATTTCAGAGAGCGAATGACCACGGCTTTGCGAGGCGAAGGGCGCCCGTGTGTAGCCTGCAATTATTGCGACGAGGTTTGCCCGGCCGGGATTATGCCTTATCTGATCCACAAGTACTTGTATGCCGACTTGATTGAAGAAGTCGAGCAGGCCCGTGTGGATCTTTGTGTCGAATGCGGCCTGTGCTCCTATGTCTGCCCGTCGAAGATAGACCTGCGAACGCAGTTCGTAGAAGCCAAGGACCTGATTGCCAAAGAGAAGGAAGAGATACGTCAAGAGCAGTTACGTCAGGAAGAAGCGCGGAAACGAGAAGAAGAAGCGCGCAAACAAGCAGAGGAGAATAACGAGTGAAGTGGTTGTTGAAGGTCATTGAAAAGGTCAGGCCGAATTTTGAGGAAGGCGGCAAGCTGAAAGCCTTTCATCCGGTTTTCGGGGCGCTGGAGCATTTCCTCTTCGCGCCGTCGGCAGCAACAATTGGGGCCCCTCATATTCGAGACCCGCTTGATCTAAAGCGATTCATGTCTATGGTTATCATCTCCGTAGTGCCGTGCGTCTTTGCGGCTTTCTACTTTTTCGGATTGCGGTTTCTGGCCATGATCATCGTTTCGTACGCCGCGGGCCTGACGGTGGAGGCTCTTTTTTCCATTGTTCGCAAGGAGGACATAAACGAGGGCTTTTTCGTCACGGGCATACTCTGGCCCTTGATTTTGCCCCCGACTTTGCCGCTGTGGATGGTTGGGCTCGGCGTCGCGTTCGGGGTGTTAATCGGCAAGGAACTGTTCGGCGGGACCGGTCGCAACGTGTTCAACCCCGCCCTTGTGGGTCGGTGTTTCCTGGCGCTTGCCTACCCCAAACAAATGGCGGCGAGTTTTCTCGAGCCCAGTCATGATGTTGCAGGCCGGCTGCTTAGCTGGGTGGACGGCTCGACCGCCGACGCGATCAGTTCAGCTACGCCGCTTGTGCTGGCGGGCCGGGACGAGATGGTCGCCACCTCGCACATGTTCCTCGGAAGCGTCTCGGGAAGTGCCGGCGAGACATCGGCGCTGTTGATAATTCTCGGCGGGGGATTTCTGCTGCTGACACGCGTGGCTAATTGGCGCACGGTTGCGGCGACTATCGCTTCGTTCTTCGCGCTCACCGCCGCCCTGATAGCCAGCGATAAGATAGTCTACAACAGCATGCCAGGCGTGTTCGGCCCGGCAATTTGGCATGTGTTTGCTGGTGGATTGCTCTTCGGCGCCTTCTTCATGGCGACCGACCCGGTGACAAGCCCGACGACGAATGCGGCCAAGTGGATGTACGGCATAATAATCGGTGCGGTGACGGTTCTGATACGGAACTTCACCGGATACACCGAGGGCGTGACATTTGCCATCTTATTGGGCAACATCATTGCCCCGATTCTCGATGAAATAGTGATAAGTGTTCGCATCAGGAGGCTTAGAAGTGAAGGGTAGTGCATACACTATCGGCTTTGCAGCGGTGCTTGGTTCCGCTTGCGCTTTGCTGTTGACCGCCGCGGCAAGTTTTACCAAGCCATACAAGGAGGCCAATCAGAAGGCCGAAGAAGCCAAGAACATTCTCCTGGCGCTGAAGGTTCCATTGCCGGACAACGCGTCGTCCAGTCAGGTGGTCGAAGTACGCGAGAAGAATGTGCAGGAGAAGACGCGCGGGGAACTCACAACTTACGAGTATTCTCCGCCCGAGGCCGGCGGCAAGGTTCTGGCAACCGCCATGCGATTTGCGGGTCCAGGTTTGTGGGGCCCGGTTAAGGGTTTTCTGGCCTTGGAGCCGGACATGAAAACCATCCGGGGTATGACAATCTACGAGCAGGAAGAGACGCCCGGTCTCGGCGGCGAGATCGTAGCACCGTGGTTCAGAGACCAGTTTGTCGGCAAATCTATAGTGGACTCGGCGGGAGTTCCCGGAATCATTATCAGCATGAGGGGGGAGCCGGCGGCAAACAAGGTAGACGGCATAAGCGGTGCGACAATGACCTGTGACAAAGTGCAGGCGATGCTTAACGAAGCGATTAAGAGCATTGTTGAGGAGAAGCAATAGAGATGGCAGATAATCAAATGGTATGTGCGACTTGCCAGCCCAAGGGGTTGTGCGGTGGCAAGGGGCTGGTTACTTTCAAAGAGGGAGCCTGGGCGAACAACCCGCTGGCGATCCAGGTGCTGGGTATCTGCTCGGCGCTGGCGGTAACGAATCGACTGGAGAACTCGCTCGTGATGGGTGCGGCGCTCATATTCGTATGCGTCGGTTCCAACCTGATAGTTTCCATCTTGCGAAAGCACACGCCGCACCGAATACGAATGGTCGCCGAAGTTGCTATCATCGCAACCTTCGTGATTCTTTTCGACCAGTTCCTGAGAGCCTTCTATTGGGACATGTCGAAGCAGCTCGGCCCGTACGTCGGCTTGATTATCACCAACTGCATCGTGATGGGACGTGCCGAGGCCTTTGCGTTGCAGAATCCACCAATCGTGTCCATGGTCGACGGCGCAGCCAACGGCTTCGGCTACGCGGTGGTTCTGGCAATCATAGGCTTTTTCAGAGAGCTGTTGGGTGCCGGAGAGATCCTGGGACATGCGGTTCCAGGATTCAGCTCGTGGTACACCCCCAACCAGTTGATGATTCTGGCTCCGGGAGCGTTCTTCGCACTCGGCATCGTGATCGGCATCTTTAACATGATCAAAGGTCCGGATCCTGAGGGGAACAAATAATGAGTGAAACATCTGTATGGGTGATATTCATCGCCGCGATATTCACAAACAACATTCTACTGACGAACTTTCTCGGCATGTGTTCGTTTATCGCGTGCTCGGGCCAGATAAAGACATCGCTCGGTCTGGGGACCGCCGTTATTTTCGTCATGGTCATGACAACGATCATCAACTACGCGGTTTACTATGGTGTCCTGGTGCCTCTCGGTCTCGGTCACCTGCAATTCATTGTCTTTATCGCGGTCATTGCCGCGTTTGTGCAGTTGGTCGAAATGATTGTTGAACGGTTCAGTCCCAAGCTATATTTTGCGCTCGGCATATTCCTGCCCTTGATCACAGTCAACTGCGCCATTCTCGGCGCATCTTTGTTTATGATCATCCGGGAATACAGCTTCTTTCAGTCCGTGGGTTTCGGCCTGGGCGCCGGAATCGGCTGGGCTGTCGCGATTGTGCTGATGGCCGGCTTGAGGCAGAAGATGAGGTACAGCCATGTCCCGCAATGCTTCCAGGGCGTGGCTATAGCGATGATTGTCACGGGCGTGCTCGCCATGGCGTTTATGGGATTTGCCGGGATGGTGTCGATCCAATAGGTAGGAGTGCTCAATGGGTTTTTCGATTTACTTGTATTCAGTGCTTACTTTCTCGGGCCTGGTGGTACTTCTGGCGGCCGGATTGTTGATCGCCGAACGCTTCTTGATAAACTACGGTATTTGCAAGCTCGATATCAACGCCGGCGAAAAGCCGCTCGAGGTCGAGGGCGGCCAGACCTTGCTTTCGAGTCTCTATGCCAACGAGATTTTCATACCGTCGGCCTGCGGCGGCAGAGGAACGTGCGGTCACTGCAAAATTACGGTAATGTCCGGCGGCGGGCCCGTCCTGCCTACTGAAACGCCACTGCTCACACGCAAAGAGATTCGCTCCGGTATGCGTCTGGCATGCCAGGTTAAGATTCGAGAAGACATATTTGTTCGCATCCCCACAGATTTCCTGAACGTCAGGATGTTTTCAGCGACGGTCGAAAGCACCCGCGTGCTAACGCACGATATCAAGGAAGTCAGGTTCGCCCTGGACGGGGATCAGGAGATTTCGCAAAGGCCGGGCCAGTATGTCCAGGTTCAGGCCCCTTCTCCGGACGGCCCTGTCTTCCGCGCCTACTCGATCAGCTCGGCCGCTTATGAGCCCAAGGCTGTGGAACTTGTTGTCAGATTGGTGCCGGGCGGCATTGGCTCGACATATCTGCATAACGTCGAAGTAGGCGATCCGATCACCTTTACAGGTCCCTACGGCGAGTTCTACCTGAACGAGGTGCCGTCCACCGAGATCGTCTGCGTTGGCGGCGGTTGCGGGATGGCGCCGATGAAAAACATCATCTATACGCTTTACGACAAATGGCCCGACCGTACGTGCTGGCTGTTCTTCGGATGCCGGACAACGGACGACATTTTTTACCTTGAACGCTTTAAGGAACTCCAGAAGAAACATCCCAACTTCCACGTGATCTATGCCTTGTCCGATGAATTGAAACCCGGCGAGCAATGGGACGGAGAGACAGGATTCATTCATCTGGCTGCGGACAAATATCTCGAGCAAGGGGTGGCTCGTCAGGCCTTTCTTTGCGGGCCTCCTCTGATGATCGAGGCCGTTACCAGGGTTCTCGAGGAAAAAGGCATACATCCGGACGATATCTTCTACGACGAATTCTAAAGACAATTTGGTTTTGCGGACCACCGGGCGCGGCAAACAGGCTTGCTTTGAGACCTGCGAAATGACAAGAATCAAAGCAACCTCAGTCACTTGGCGGACTATATTGCTCGAGAGAGCGGACAGAATTTAGTGAGGCGAATTATGGAAAATGCAAAGATTCTGATCGTGGATGATGATCCCGATTTCACGGTGATGCTCAAGACTGTCCTGGAAGGCGAGGGCTATGTTGTGGACACGGCGCCGGGCAGAGCAGAAGGCATGGAGAAGATTCAAGCCGACAAACCGGATCTGCTCCTGCTGGATGTGATGATGGTCACGTGGTCCGACGGTTTTGAAATGGCCAGAGATATCAGAAAGAATCCCGAGTATAAGGATATGCCTATCATAATGCTGACCGGCGTCGAACAGAGGACCGGCATAGGCTTCAAATCTAGCGCGGGCGATCCCGAATGGCTGCCTGTGGATGGATTCCTGGACAAGCCCGTAGAGCCGCACGTCCTGATCGCGGAGGTCAAGAAAGTAATGTCCGACAAACCTTGAGATGGAACCGGTACCCGAAGACATCAGGCTGCTCAAAGGCGCCTATTGGCTGACCAGACTCAGATGGATCGCCATAGTTTGTATTCCTGTTGGCACCTATGTCTGCGGCAATGTTTTGGGTATCGCTCTGCGTGAAATCCCCCTGTATGCTGTTGCAACCCTGCTTTTCGTATACAACGTTGCCATACTGGTAATGCTGGATCGTGCCGTCAAGGCGGATCAGCACGTATCGCCCAGGACCGTAAAGGGCATAATTCATCTCCAAATATGCGCCGATTTGATTCTGCTGACGGTCCTGCTGCATTTCTCCGGCGGGATTGAAAATCCGCTTGTCTTCTTCTTCATATTTCACATGATTATCGCGGGCATTCTGCTCTCGCCGAGAGAGAGCTATTTGCAGGCCACGTTTGCGGTTCTTCTTTTCGGCCTGCTCGTACTGCTCGAGCATAAGCAGTACATATCACACTATTGCCTCGAGGGATTTGTGCCCCATTGCCTGCAGGAAGGTATGCTCTACATCCTCGGCACCTTTCTCGTTTTCGCCACGGGTCTTTACGTGGCTGTGTACATGGCCAATTATATCGCGATAAGACTCAAGCACACCGAGCGCGCTTACAGGCAGGCCAATGTGATGCTTCAGGAAAAGGATCGCATAAAAGACGAGTACGTCTCGCGTGTAACGCATGACATTAAGGGACATCTGGCAACAATACAGGGCTGCCTTGCCGTGGTCGTCGACAGGATGACCGGCAAACTCGACGCCCAGGAGGCGGACCTCATAAGTCGTGCACATGCCCGGTCTATCAAACTCACCAACTTTGTCAGGGCGCTGTTGAGATTGACGCAGATGCGGCTTAGTAACAAACTGGAGAAGGCCGATTTCTCAATGGGAGAGGCTTTGCGCAGCGCCACCGGCGCAGTGGAAGCCAAAGCCGGGGACAAATCGATAACCTTAAACTGCAACATCGACTCGTCGGCGGACAAAGTCTTCGGCAACCAATTCTCTATCGAAGAGATGGTAACCAACCTGCTGCTTAACGCGATCAAATACACGCCTGCAAATGGAACAATTGATGTAAGCGCGGGCAGCGACGAGACCTCTGTGCTGGTCAAGATTTCCGATACGGGCATCGGGATACCCAAAGAAGAACAGGCCCGTGTGTTCGATGAATTCTATAGAGCCACCAACGCAAGGAAAGCCGAACGAGACGGCACCGGCCTTGGGCTCTCGATAGTCAAGTACATCGTCGAAAGGCATGAAGGCCAGATTCAGGTCGAAAGCGAGGAAGGTTGTGGAACCACGTTCAAACTCACTCTGCCAAGAACCGCGTGATTACGGAGAATCCACACTGGGCTTCGGAGAATCCAAGAGTGATCAGGGCTGCCGCGAATCAGAGGCTCGAATTGACCCGCCTCTTGAGTCGCCTCTTGTCTCGTTTTTGAGAAACTGGGAGCCGTTTGTATCTCAGGCATGGGAACCGATCGCACCTGATTGTCCCAACGGAGCTTGTCTTCTCGTTTTTTGTTGATTTCTACGTCAAATTGTGCTATTATAGAGCCGCTATGGTGGGTATGAGTCTTTCGAGAACAAAGGATGCAGGTCCGGCACGTTAATTGCTGCTGGAATACGGAGGGTGCCGGTTTTGGTGTCTCGATAAGTCTATCGAGCTGTGACTCGGAGTCGGATGTCGCAATTTGTTGCCGTGATCAAGCTTCACGTGGACCCGTATACTCGCGATGACTTGTGGTCGGAAAAGTTAGCCGCGTGAGTCTTGCTTGGTGGGGATTCAGGAGGGACACGACAGGCCGTTCGTTCGTCCGTGCTGGCTCAGGCACCGAACGTGCTGACGCTCGGAGTCGTGCTTGCGGGCTTTCAAAGAGAAGCTGGCGGCAATGGCGTTTGAACGTGGGCGGTCGAGCAACATGACTTGATTTGTTATATTTGGATTGAGAATTGGAATAGTGAATAAGATTAGAGCGATATTTGGTTCAGCGATAAACGTTGTCAGGCAGATGAAATGGTCCGTCAGGATAGCGCTGTTGATCGCAATTATGATTTTCTTCAGCGGCGGAGCAATCGTTATCACCGGACAGCCGGGCTTCTGCAATTCCTGCCACATCATGAATCCCTTTTACCAGAGTTGGGACGATTCGAGTCATTCGCACGTGAATTGTCTTGACTGTCATTTGCAGCCCGGATTCACAGGCTACGTCAAGGGCAAGATAAACGGCCTGGCTCAGGCCGTGGCCTGTGTGGTCGGCAGGGTCGGCACAAAGCCTAACGCTACGGTTGACGACGCCTCCTGTATGAGACCGGAGTGCCACAGTACCGAAGAACTTGAATCGAAAAACCTCGTTTACAGCGGCATGAAATTTACCCACCAGGTTCACGTCGAAAACGTGGTCGACGGCATAAAAATCTCCTGCGGTCTGTGTCATAGCCACGTCGAGGGAAAAGAGCACTTCAGCGTAAACAAGGAAGTTTGCTTCACCTGCCATTTCCTCAAGGGTAGCACAAGTGACAGCAGGCTCGTGCAGACCGGCTGTCAGAGCTGCCACGAGGTGCCGGACAAGGTTATTCAGCGCGGATTCGTCGCGATCAATCATGCGGAGTTCGTTTCCTACAAAGCCAGTTGCGACGATTCCTGCCACAAGAATGATATCGAAAAAGATGCCGTCGTGTCTGCCACCGTTTGCCTTAACTGTCATGACCATGGTCTGGAACGCGAACCCAACAGCGTGAAGCTGCATGAAGTCCACACCGATCCTGAGAAGCTTGAAGCCTATACCGGTCAGAAGCATACGGCCCACACTATCAAGGTGGAGTGCTTCGCATGTCATGGCAAGGTGATCCATGGACGCAGCGAAGCGACATCGGTTGCTGCCATGATGGATTGTCAGGACTGCCACAGTAACACCCACGAAGCTCAGCGCAGCATCTACACGGGCGAGGCTCATCCACAGGAAGGGAGGGATCCCAAGTACGTTCTCAGTCCCATGTTCCTTACTCATGTCGAATGTAGCGGATGCCATATCGAGCGCGTGCGCAGGAGCACAGGAACGTTGGACAGCTTCGGGGAGGTCGCCAGAGCCGTGCCGCGAGCGTGCGACAAATGTCACTCGCCTGGAACGGGCGATCAGTATATTCCTTTCTGGCAAGGGAAGATCAGAGAATTGTATGACAAGATCGTCGCCAGGGTCGACAAGCTCGAGCAATTCGCACAGCTTGAAACAAACCCGCAGTTGGCGCAGAAATCGAAAGACACAGCCAGGCAGGCCAGATCCATTCTCGATGCCGTCTCGAACGACGGGAGCTGGGGAGTCCACAATTTCAAATATACCGAAGCGATGCTGAACAAAGCGAATGAAATGGTAAACAGCGCCAAGTAGAGGTCGATAGTGGGAACTGATCCGAAACACAAGGTGTTAGCGAGCTTTGTCTGCGTCGTCGTTATGGCGGGCGCCGTCGTGACGGCGCCGACAAACCTGGTTTCGGCCGGTCAGGCCGGGGGTATGCCCTCGGCGCCGCACCACTCATTTCTCGGCGGACCCTGGGAGCTTGTAGTCAAAATGGGGACCGAGGGCGAAGCTTTGCGCTTCCCGATTGCAGCCCCTGACGAGAGCAGACCTCAGAAGTTCGACGACGTCCTGCCCGTGATGGGAACGCCGATCAAGGTCAGGCTCGAGCAGTACCTTCCCAATTTGGGCTGGGAAACCACCGCGATCAAACACCCCGGCGGCGGCACGGTCGCGGAACTTACCGTCAAGGGCAAGGATTTTGAACAGGAAGTCTGGCTCAGCTCGGCGGATATGTCCAAACAATCGATGTCTTCGCGTGTCGGAAGCATCGCGATAAAAGGACTGCACGAAGTGAAGACAGCCGACAGACTGGTGCGCAGACTTACCGACCGCCGTACGGTTGGCATCCTGTCGGTCTGGCCCGGAGGCGGCGGTTCGCCGGCCGAATATGCGGTCAGGATCGGCGAGACAATAACTGTGCCCGGCTCCAAATACAAGCTGACTGTCGAGCAATACGTGCCGCACTACTCGATCGATCTTCAGACACGCAAGGTGGTCAGCCAGACGGACAAACCGATTAATCCCGCCGTCAAGGTGGTCGGCGGCGACGGAACCGAGACGTTCGAGCAATGGCTCTGGTCCAAGTTCGCGTCTGACCCGCACAAGGACGAGAAGGTTCCCTTGCGCATGAAGTTCGCGGATCTTGACCTGAGCAGCCTGACGGGAAAAACGATTATCATCACGGCGCCGGGCGTCAAACCCTGGCTGCTTTACTCCAGAAAGGGAAAAAGGCAGATGGAAAGGGCCTCTCTCGGCAAATCTTATCCGCTCGCAGACGCGTCGTATTCTTTCACGATCGAAAATATCATCGACGGAGCAGTTATAAAGACCGACTGGAAAAACAAATCTGAGAGCTTGTTGCATCCGGCCGTCGTCGCAACTCTCGAGCAGGACGGCGCCGGCCGGCAGATCGTCCTGGAGCTGAACAAGCCTTCTCACCATAGAACTGAGTTTGGAACATTGGTGCTTCTTTACAGGCGCAACCCAGCGCCTCTCGGATCAAAAGGCTGATCCGCTATGTGAACGTTAGCGATGACTTAGGGGTGTGGTAATGATAAAGATGATTGATAGAGCCGCAGTTTCGTTAATTTGTGTGTTAGCTTCGACCGGACTTGCCGTGGAAAAGCCCACTTCGCCACAGCAGACATGTCTGACGGCGGAGTGCCATACCGAGTACAGCAAGAAGGCGGAGGTCCATGGTCCGGTTGCTCTCGGCGACTGCAAGAGCTGCCACAAGCCTTTGAACGAGCAGGAGCACACGTATCAGATGGCGCGCAAGGGACCGGAGCTTTGCCAGTATTGCCATCTGGATCAGACGTCCAAAAGATACCTGCACAACCCGCTGGCCAACAAAGAGGGCGGCTGCACTGAGTGTCATGACCCCCACAGCAGCGACAACAAGTTCCTTCTGTCGAGTAAGACCGTTGCAGATTCGTGCAACGAATGTCATGAAACAACAAAAGATATGAAATTCCTGCACGGACCGGTCGCCGCGGGAGAGTGCACCGTTTGCCATGACCCGCACGGCTCCGACTACAGGAATTTGCTGGATGTCGATCCGAATGATCTTTGCTTTTCCTGTCATGAGGTCACGCAAAACGAGCTGAAGAGATTCGAGTTTGTTCACGAGCCTGCCAAGGGAGAATGCACCGGATGTCACGACGTCCACGGCGCAAATAATCCACAGATGCTTGTTGACGATGCGCCCAAGCTGTGCTATTCATGTCACGAAGACATTCAGAAAATGGCCGAACATTCGAAACACAAACATAGTGTGGTGACTGAGACAGGCGGCTGCCTGAATTGCCATACGCCGCACGCCTCGACGGTCAAGCGCGGGTTGAAAGCCGCCCCGATGGAGCTTTGCATGACGTGCCACGATAAATCGATCGTAGTAGACAAGGACAGAACGGTCGGATCTTTCGCCGACCAGATTAAAGACAAGCAGTTCCTGCACGGCCCCGTCGCCGAGAAGGATTGCGAAGGGTGCCATACGACCCACGGCAGCGAGCATTTCAGTCTTCTGGCCAAGGAATATCCGTCACAGTTCTACGCGCCCTTCAGCAAAGAGAAGTACGATCTGTGCTTTAGCTGTCACTCCGAGAGTATCGTTCTGACAGGAGAGACCACCGACCTTACCGATTTCAGAAACGGCAACACAAATCTGCATTTCATGCATGTGAACAAGGAGCTGCGTGGTCGAACATGCCGTTCATGCCATGCCACACATGCGAGCAACAAGCCCAGGCACATTCGTGAGAGTGTTCCTTACGGAAACTGGGACCTGCCGATAGGGTTCGAAAAGAGCGAGACCGGCGGCAGTTGTGCGCCAGGTTGCCACGTGCCTAATGCATACGACCGTCAAACACCGGTCGACTACAAGAAATCGCAATCCTCGAGCGTGAGCGCGAATTCGAAGTTTGGGCAATAATTAGATTCAAGAGAAATGGAGTCCTCATGTTGCTACGGCTAAAAAACGGTCTGCTCGGAATCCTCATGTGCGCCCTGACGACGACCACGGTGTCCTCTGCAGGCCAGGGCGAGCCCGCACTGCGAAGGATGAAACTCGGCGACACGATGCCGGAGTTTTCACTGCCCGATTCAACGGGAGAGGTGTTTGCGTACAAGCACAACCGAAAGCGCGTGCTGGCCGTGGTCTTCCTGTCGGCCTCTCAGAAGCAGTCAAAGAGTGCCGCATCCGACATTCAGCAAATTCTCGCAGACCTTCGGGCCAAAGCCGAGCCGTTCGATTTTGTCGGCATTATGACCGAGCCTCCGGAGAGTGATTTCTTCGAATCGACCGAATCGAAGCCGGCGTTTCCCGTCTTGCTTGACTCGCAATACAAACTGTGGGGCAAGCTGGGGATAATCGCAAGGCCCACGGTGTTGGTTATCGCAAAAGACGACAAAGCCCTGTGGATCAGGGCCGGACATGGCTACGACTTCGCCCCTGCGCTGCGGTCCAACTTGAGCTACGCCTTGGGCATCGCCGGCAAAGACGCCCC
>JADHXR010000170.1 GCA_016782865.1 Phycisphaerae bacterium | reverse complement strand
ATTGATAGCCCTTTCCGCCGCCGCTGGTAAGGCGGCCAAGAAACAACTCTCCGCCCAGGCGGCCATGCTGCTGCGCAAGGGGATCTTTTACGTCGGCAGCATGGTCATTGTCTTGACGATCCTGCACCAACTGGAGCTAAAGATGGGCGCCCTGCTCGGCGCCGCTGGCATAGTGGGCATTGCCATTGGTTTTGCGTCCCAAACCAGCGTATCTAACATTATCAGCGGTCTCTTCCTCATCTCCGAGCGCCCCTTTGAAGTTGGTGATTTGATCCGGGTCGGCGACACCACGGGAACCGTAATGTCCGTCGACCTAATGTCGGTCAAGCTCAAGACCTTTGATAACCAGTTTGTTCGCCTGCCCAACGAGACCCTGATCAAGGCGCAGGTCAACAACCTGACGCATTTTCCAATTCGACGCCTGGATATCCACCTCGGTGTGGCTTACAAAGAAGATGTGGCGCACGTCAAGAAGGTGCTGGCCGAGATCGGCAGCCAGAATCCCTTCTGTTTGGATGAGCCTGAACCGTTGATCCTCTTACAGAACTTCGGTGACTCGGCCCTGGAATTCTTATTTGCGATTTGGAGCACCAAGGAGGATTACTTGCAGCTAAAGAAAACCGTCCGTCAGGAGATCAAGGAACGGTTTGACGCCGAGGGCATTGAAATTCCGTTCCCGCACCGGACCCTGTATACGGGATCGGCCACGGCGCCCTTTCCGATTCGTATCGTCAGTGGAGAGACAGATCGTGCAAACTAAAACCGGAATACCCGCATCACCTGGTATCGCAATCGCCCGGGCTATCATACTGGATTCCGAGGAGTACGCGATTCCCCATCGCTGCATAGATCCGGATGTCGTGCCCGCTGAGATCGACAGGACAAAACGGGCATTTGACGAGGCCATCAGAGAGTTGGCTGAACTGGAGAGCCAACAGAGTGGACTAGGCAAGATCGAAATCCGCGATCTATTTGCCGTCCATCGTCACTTCCTGCAAGACAAAAGTCTAAGGAACAAAGTCATCGATCTGATCAGCACAGAGAGCCTGACTGCGGAATGTGCCATGGGCAGAGTATTTGATGACGTGCATCAACACTTCCTCAAGACACAGAATCGCTACATCAGTGAACGGGCTGCGGACATCACTGACATTAGGAAGAAGCTGCTCAAGCACCTAATTGACTTTAAGCAGGCCTCGCTTGAATCACTCGATCACGAAGCCATTGTTGTGGCCAAGGACTTGCGGCCCACACAGACCGCGCTCTTTGATCCCCGGTTTGTCAAGGGCATCACCTGCGATGCCGGCGGCAAGACCAGCCATGCCTCGATCATAGCCCGGGCCCTGGGCATTCCCGCAGTGACGGCTCTGCAGGACCTGACAGGAACCGTTCGGCGAGGAACACAAATCATCGTGGACGGTAATGCCGGGATCGTGATCATTGATCCCGACGCTGAAACAGTCGCAGAGTTCCGCGCTGCCGCAGAGTCAATCGCAACTTTGCATCAAAGTCTGGAGGCCATACGGCATGAACCGGCCATCACCCGTGACCACGCACCGATTACCCTGCTGGCAAATATTGAGTTTCCGGAAGAAACAGACCATGTCCTGCAGTTCGGAGCTGACGGAGTGGGTCTTTTCCGCACGGAATTCCTGTACCTGCAAAGTGGCGTGGAACCATCAGAGCAAGTCCATTACGAAGCCTATGCCAAGATCATCCAGGCCATGCAGGGTCGTCCCGTCACGATCCGCACCATGGATCTGGGTGCCGATAAGTTTACGCAAAGCCACCGCTTCACACCTGAGACCAATCCCTTCCTGGGATTGCGTTCGATTCGATTCAGCCTTAAGCATAGGGATATGTTTGTCGCCCAGTTACGGGCCATCCTCCGGGCTTCTGTATTGGGTCCGGTCAAGATCATGTTCCCCATGATTACAACTTTCAAGGAATTGACACTGGCTCACGAGGTCCTGAATTCAGCACGGTCGGATCTGACGACCGAGGGCATTTCTTTCGCTGCGGATATACCCGTTGGAATCATGATTGAGACTCCGTCCGCTGCCCTGATGTCGCACAGGTTGGCAGGCCACGCAGATTTCTTCAGCATCGGCACAAATGATTTGACGCAGTATACCCTGGCGGTGGATCGCGGCAACGCCCAGGTGGCAGGCTTGTTTTCGGCCGCCGAACCCGCCGTATTGAAGCTCATCAAGGCCACCATCAACGGCGCCCAGACAGCCGGCATTGAGGTAAGCCTCTGTGGCGAAATGGCCTCGGAACCCAAATATACCATGCTGCTGCTCGGGCTCGGCCTACGCACTTTGTCCCTGACCCCCAAGATGATCCCGGACATCAAGCAGATCATCCGTTCCGTCACGCTCGCGGAGTGCGAACAACTTGCCGGAGCAGCGCTGGAGGCAGACTCCGCAGAGCAGGTATTAGAGTCCCTCATTAAGAAAGCCCGTACCATTCTACCAGAGTTTTTCAAATAGAATTATAGCCTATATAGAAAGAAACGTAACATATGGAAGTAGGAAGTGTAGTCAAGATTCGTTTCAAAAGATTCTTCAAGGAACAACGCCTGTGGATCTTCATCGGTAAAGTCATGGAGTCGAACAACAACTGGCTGAAGATCTACGGCAAAGGCATTCTTTTCAATTGTGGCAAGACGAATCCCATTGACATTGACGACGAAGCGAGGACTCTATATTGTCCGATGGGGAGCATTAACTACATTCGGCTTCTGCCGGATGATTTCGATTTGACTGACATCAAGACTCTGCGAAAGGACAATCGCTGGTATGTCGAGATTGAAGGCCATCCCAACACCAGCCTGGGAGAAGGACTGTGAATGAACTCCAGTCCAAGGAATCCGCGCGGTTATTCTACCCTGGACGAACAGATTGGGGCTGGCTGAGACTGGAGAGGTGGTCGTACAGCAGAGACTAGCCGTGAGGTCAAGAGAGAAGAGAGCCAAGAGGTTGCGAAGCTTCGCACAGAAGACGTACAGGCGGTTTCTCAAGATCAGGGGCCGACCACGGCAGATTGCGCTTGGTCTTGCATTGGGGCTTTTCATTGGAATTACGCCGACCCTGGGTGTTCAGACTGCCATTGCCCTGTTCGCCGCGTCTATTCTCAAGTGGAACAAAATCTCTGCCGCCCTGGGCGTGTGGATAACGAATCCTTTGACAGCTCCTTTGATTTACGGCCTGACTTATGCTGTGGGCAGGATGGTCCTCGGGATTGCCCAGTCGCCAGAATTGCCTGACGAATTCGGTGCAGGAGCCTTTCGCACCCTGATGGGCAAAACACCCGGAATCTTCGGTGCATTAACGGCCGGTGCAGTGGTAGTGGGTTTGCCAGTTGCGGTCATGGGATACCATTTGTCTTATTTGGCACTTCAAAGATACCAGGAACAAATCAAGTGCAGAATACAAGTGCAGGGAAAAAAGATAGCTCACAAGATCAAGAAAGTGAAAAGAAGACGGACAAGGCGATAGGCCATCGTCCCGTTCCCAGTCCAGCACGTCTGCCAAATATATCTTGAGGGCTTTGATTATGCCTATGGAAAGGACTATCATCGCCAGCAACATGCAGATCTGTCGAACACGTCAGAACGGGATTGACCTTTTCTGCCGAAGAGGTACAATTCGTCGTGTCTTCAAGGGCCGGATCGCTCGTGGAGTAAACCTCATCAATGGAAAAGGTGTCAGCACATGCTTGTTGACGACATAAGAATCATCGACTTTTTAGACATTCTCATCGTCGCGACCTTTCTATATCTGCTTCTTGTATGGTTCAAAAAGACGAGGTCCACATTCATCTTCTTGGGCTTCGTCATGGCCAGTACAGTCTATGTGCTGGTGAGACTCCTCAAACTGCAATTGTCGGTCACCATAATGCACAGTTTCGTTGCCGTCATACTGGTTGCCTTCATCATTATTTTCCAGGAGGAGCTCCGTCGTGTTTTCGAACATATCGCTTTGTTCAGCCTTCATCCCAAGCGTGAAGGAGAGCAAATCCTGACAGGTATCCGAAGAGACATAGATATCATCTCCGGCACAGTCTTTGACCTTGCAACCGAGCACATAGGGGCTATTGTCATTCTTCCAGCGACCGATTCCATTGAGCGTCACGTTCAAGGAGGCATCGATCTCAACGGCCTGCTCAGCTCAGCGGTCCTGCAAAGCGTGTTCGACACGCATTCAGACGGACATGACGGGGCCGTCATCGTCGAGAGAGGAAGAATAACACAGTTTGGCTGCCGATTGCCCTTATCAGAGAACTCTTCGGCCTCGGAGAAAGGAGGAACCCGCCATGCTGCCGCATTGGGGTTATCTGAAGTGTCCGATGCCTTCTGCCTCGTCGTGTCTGAGGAAAGAGGTATTGTCTCCTTTTGTCGTTACGGCAGAATGGAAAAGGTCGATAGCAGGGAGAAACTAGCGGCCCTTCTTCAGGATTTCTATGATCAAGTGTACCCTGCGGAGAAGTCTCGCAGGGCTTTCTTACATCATTTCACCGCGAACTTCAAGGAAAAGACTGTTGCTTTGCTGGCAGCGGTTGTGCTATGGTTTGTAATTGTCCATGAATCAGCCGTAGTCTACAGAAGCTACACAATTCCCGTCCAGCATGTAGGCTTGGACAACCGGTTGCGTGTTGTGAAGACCGAGCCAGCAGAGGTTAGAATCATCCTCTCAGCCCCACGCAGAGAATTCTATTTTGTAGAGAGGAAGGATATCCGGCTGGTTTTGAACCTCTTCTTCACAGCAGAACATGAGGACCGGAGCGAAATGAAATATGAGGCAATTGCGACCGCTTCCGATATCAGACTTCCCGGGGGTTTGAACATCGTCAATATCTTTCCACGCAGTGTTATGGTGCACGTGAAAAGCACCACACTGCAGCAGGAAGGCCAGAGGGCCGGTCAATGAACGGCTTGGCGAGCGTTGCGGGCCTCGCAGCTCGAGCAAGAGACAACAGCATTGAGAGTTCCTTGTGACGAATACTCAGTTGATGAGGTCAAAAAAGTCGTGAAACATGAATGAGATTCTGGTATCATAGATTGTCAAGGGTGCAAAAGCGTGTAGTTGGAGTCGACATGGAAGTCCCAATTTGTTGAGAAACGAGTGCCATGTATCGGGCAGATTAGGAGACTTATCATGCCAAAGAACAACAGTCCGACGAAGCTGGCCGCAGGCGTGAATCTCTCGCGGCGAGCACTCCTTGAAGCGCACAGTCGTTTTGGCGGCGCCGTGCGTCATCCCAGCCTCAGCGTTCGGCCGTGGCGGAAGGGCCGCCCCCAGCGAACGCATTATCATGGGCGGGCTCGGCATCGGCAACCGCGGCTCGCACGACCTGCGCTGGATGCTGCCTGAGGCGGACGTGCAATTTGTCGCCGCCTGCGATCCGCAGAAGGCCCGTCGCGAGGCCGTCAAGAAAATAGTGGATACGCACTACGGCAACACGGACTTCAAATTATACTCCGACACGCGCGAGTTCCTCGCCGAGCGTGCAGACATCAACGCGCTGCTGGTCACTACGGGCGACCGATGGCATGCTCTGGCCTCTATCCTGGCCATGCGGGCTGGCAAGGACGTGTATTCGGAGAAGCCGTCGTGCATGACCATCGCGGAAGGCCAGGCCGTGGTGGAAACGGCCAAACGCTATCGCCGCATTTATCAGACCGGCACGCAGCGGCTCAGTGAAGGCAACTTCACCTTCTGCAACGAAATGCTCCGCCTCGGTCGACTCGGCAAGGTACACACCGTTCGCGCCCACATCGCTCCGTGGGATGCGGCAGAAATGAGACACGACTGGCTGGCCGCCGAACCCATGCCGCCCAAGAGCGAAGTGGACTGGGACGCGTGGCTGGGCCCGTGTCCCTGGCGGCCCTACAACTCCCAGTACACGCGCGGCGGCTGGCGTGGCTTCTACGATTTCCACACCAGTTGCATAGGCGAATGGGGTGCCCACACGTTCGCGCAGTGCCAAGTGGGTATGGGTGCAGCCAACACCTCACCTGTCGAGTACAAGTACGTCAAGAACGAAAGCGGCGACGGCATGGTTACCAGATTTGCCAACGGCATTGAGATGATCCTGGAACGCGACATGGATAAAAGATATTGGCGCGGCTCGTGCGGCGTTCGCTACGAAGGCACCGAGGGCTGGGTCTCCGCGGCTGACAGCTACTCACAACCGGATGTATCATCGCCGACCATGCTGGACGATTTCAGGAAGATCGTCTATGACTATCAAACCCACACGCAGCGCCCGATGAGCCACGTTCGCGATTTTTTCGATTGCGTCAAATCCCGCCGCCAGACCGTGGCCAATCCGGTCGTGATGCACAGGTCCATGACTACGGTGCACGCGGCGAATATCTGCATGTGGCTCAAGCGCGATCTGAAATTCGACCCGGTCAAAGAAGAATTCATGAACGACGCGGAAGCCAATCGGCTGCGTTCGCGTGCGATGCGTGATCCGTGGATCATCTGAGGACCAACGTCAACGCGAAAGGAACCCAAGCCATGTTAAAGCCAAGAACATACGTCATCCTGATTACCGCATCGCTGCTTTCCAGCGCCGTCCAGTCCTTCGCCCAGACAATCCCGGCGAAGGAGGATGAGGCCAGGCTGATTGCTGTGCTCAAGTCGAATGCATCGCATAAACAGAAGGCCGATGCGTGCCGTCAACTGGCTGTCATCGGAACCAAGAACGCCGTCGCGCCCCTGGCGGCACTGCTCGGAGACGAGCAACTCTCACACATGGCCCGTTATGGACTGGAGGCAATTCCCGGCCCGGCCGTGGATGACGCTCTGCGTGCAGCGCTTGGCAGAGTAAAGGGCCGACCGCTGGTCGGGATCATCGGCAGCATCGGTGTTCGACGCGACGACAAAGCAGTTAGGCCACTGCTACAAATGCTGCCAAATCATGATTTGGAGATAGCGCGGGCGGCAGCGCGAGCGTTGGGTAGCATTGGCACGTTGGAGGTAGCCAGTGCCCTGAAAGATGCCCTACAAAATGCCTCAGGAGAAAATCAGCTTGCCTTATGCGAAGGCCTGTTTCGCTGCGCCGAGGTGCTGGTCGGCAAAGACCAGCGCGACGAGGCCATCGATATATACGACTACCTGCGAGGCTTGCGGGCCCCTCCTCAGGTGCGGGCCGGAGCAGTGCGCGGGGCGATCCTGACGCGTGAGGAGGGCAACGTGGCATTGCTGCGGGAGTACCTGCGAAGCAATGACTACTTTTTGTTCTCCGCGGCCGTCCAGACAGCTCGGGAACTACCGGGCACTGAAATAACGTTGGCCTTGGCCTCTGAGCTGGACGATTTACCCCCCACCCATCGAATCCTGGTGATCCAGAGACTCGGCAAGCGCGCCGATCCGGCCGCATTGCCAGCCCTGTTTGCGTTGTCCAGAAAGGGCGGGAAAGACGTTCGCCTGGAAGCTATCCGGGCGTTGTCGCAGATCGGCGACGGTTCGGCCGTGCCGGTGTTAGTAGAGTTGCTGGCCGATAGCGACCGCCAGATCAGCCAGACTGCCCAAGAGTCCCTGGCTGCCCTGCCTGGCCGGCAAGCCCATGCTGCGGTGATGGAAATGCTAGATAGCAACCAGACCAGCCAGCGGCTCATCGCACTCGAACTGATCGGGCGTCGACGAATGACGTCGAGTATGCCCGCGCTTCTGAGGGCTGCCGGTGACGCGGACCCGGAGGTCCGTCCGGCCGCACTTCGGAGGGTGGGCGAACTGGGAGGTCCCGCCGAATTTCCGGCGTTGCTCGATCTGCTCATGCAACCACAGACACCCCAGGATCTGGACGCTGTGGAACAGGCACTGAAGGCTGTGTGTGTGAAAGTCGTTGATCGCCGAATCCACGTTGCGAGAGTGACGAACCTGTTGGCCCAGGCCGGACCTGCCCAAAAAGGCCCCCTGCTGCGGGTGCTTAGCGCCCTTGGGGGAGTTGACGCGTTGAAAGCCGTAAGCTCTGCGACCAGAGATGCCGACCGGAGAGTTCGCGAGGCTGCCATCCGCTCGCTGTGTGCGTGGAAGACGGCCCTGGCCGCCCCCGACTTGCTCGCAATAGCCAAGGAGGATGCGAATGTGTACAGTACCATCGCGCTGCGCGGTTATATCGGTCTGATCCACAAGGGCCTTACAACGGAGAAGAAACTTGCAATGTGCAAGCAGGCAGCCCCCCTGATTCGGCGCGACGAGGAAGTCAAGCTGCTGTTCGGCGTGCTGGCTACCGTGCCGGCGCCCGAAGCGCTCGATATGGCCATGATGTACTTGAACAAGCCAGCGATCAAGGACGAGACGAGTTTCGCGGCCATAGCCATCAGCCAGAAGATCGTCGAAAGAAATCCACGGGAAGTTGTCGATGCCCTTCAGAAGGTATTGAAGGCCACAAACAATCGAGAAGTCGCCCGCCGGGCCGCGCAAATACTGGCGAAGGCCGGTAGAGTCACAGGAAGATAAGACCCAACGTCGTTCTTCTATGCTCGCTTTCTGTTTTGGCTGGTCGTAACCGTTGTGTTTGGTCTTGGCGGCTTGCCATGGGGAGATACTTAGAAAATGGCTATTTGAAAGGCTATGGATGAATGGATCAACCCGGCAACATTTCTGCTCGCCCCCTTGGCGGATCCGACCAAGTTACAAACGCTAGGGATACCTGGACAATTGCCTTTTGCCAGGTGATCTTGCGAGTTGCAATGGCGCCAACTTTGGCTACTTCAAGATGACCCTATCCCCATGCTTTGGCACGGACGTTTCCCAACCCTTTTTGTCCTTTACATGGTAGGCGAAATGTTCGGAAGCATTGACTTCGCCGTGCACGACAAAGAGATGACGCGGCGCTTGCTTAACACGAGACAGCCATCGCATTAGTTCATCCCGGTCGGCATGCGCTGAGAAGCCCTGGATTTGAGCGATCCTTGCTTTTACCGAGAAAGTCCGACCAAGTATTCGGACTTCCTTTTCACCTTCGACAATACGGCGCCCCAAAGTCCCCTCTGCCTGATAGCCTACGAAGAGAACAGTGCTTTCCGGACGTGTAATGTTGTTAATGAGATGATGCTTAATGCGCCCGCCAGTGCACATGCCTGATCCGGCGATTATGATCGCAGTTCCTCGGATCGAGTTAATGGATTTTGACTGTTGCGTTGTACCAACAAGGGACAGGCCGGGAAAACCGAAAGGGGAAGAACCTTCATACAGTCGTTGCATCATATCGTCGTCGTACAGTTCTTGGTGTATGTCGAATACCTTGGTGACAGCAACCGCCATTGGACTATCCAGGAACACAAGCAGATGCGGTATGCATTTCTCCTCCAAGAGTTCACTCAGATAATAGAGCAATTCCTGAGCGCGCTCAACTGCAAAACTTGGGATCACAATATTTCCACCTGCTTTGTAAGTTTCATTGACAATGTCACAGAGCTCACGCTTGATATCGCTACCCTGTGGATGGATCCGATCGCCATACGTGGACTCACAGAGGATGTAATCAGCCTGCTCGAACGTATCGGGATCCTGGAGGATCGGTTTATCCCAGCGGCCCACATCTCCCGAGAAGACGATGGTTTGTTCCTTGCCATTTTCGGTCGTAGTCACTTGAATGGCCGAAGCTCCCAAGATATGGCCAGTATCGAAGTACGATACACGGATGCCCTCGGCAACAGAAACTGACTCATTGTATTTCAGTGGTCGAAAGAGGGTTTGACATGCCTTTGCGTCTTCTACTGTATAAAGAGGAACCACATGATGGGGACCTCGACGCCCCTCTCTCTTGTGACGCTTGCGCTTGTATTCAGCGTCTTCGACCTGGATTCTGGCCGCATCTTCAAGCACAATCCTGGCAATCTCACAGGTCGCCTTCGTGCAATACACTGCTCCTCGGAAACCCTCTTTGGCCAGCTTGGGCAGGAGTCCGCAGTGGTCCAGGTGGGCATGGGTCAAGAGAACAGCATCGATCTGCTCCGGCGGTATTGTGAACGGTTCCCAATTTCTGGCCTTGAATTTACGCTCCTGGTATAGGCCGCAGTCGATAAGAAATCGTTTGCCATTTGTTTCCAAGAGGTAACGTGACCCAGTAACATTTTGCGTTGCACCCAAGAACTGGAGCTTAGTTTCCATTTGCAGCATCCTTTCACGTCTATGCCCGGGCTTTTCTCTTGAACGTCTCTGGGCAATGTATTTGATCTCTGCCTATTCGGCAACTTCAATATCGGACAAGTGCGTGGTCACAAAAGACCTATTTCCACATTTCGTCCGCGCGATGCTGGACCGACCTTTTGAGATGTTACAGCGATCAAGCTCGAAGCACAAGCAAGTGTGTTGATCACAACAAAGCTGACGGGGAATTGTTCTTGGTCACTGTTAAAGCCGTATGACTTGTGTCTTATTGGAGCCACTTGACTTCTTAGCCTGTGCCCCATACCGCAAGTCTGTCGAGGGCCTCACACCTATTTGCGCCGCTGACGCCACAGCAGGACCCGTAGGACTTCACTAATTTCCGGCAGCGGGACGGGTACCACTTCCGGCTCAGCCAGCGTCCCACCGATTCTCACAGAGGCGACGCCTGTCTGAAGAGATGTCATCAGCCTGTCCAGGTCGTCCATGCCTGGTAAATTGGTACCCTTCAGGGGCCTGACAGAACCTATGGCATAACCGCTAACAGGGCTTGTTCTTCCCTGCGCGAGGTCGTCGATCACCCCCATTCCGCGGATCTCAATGCCCCTATTGAAGTACGTGAAGCTTGGAATTCTAACTGCCGAACCTTCAAAGCGGAGCTTCATTTGTCCTTCGCCTTTTGGTTCTGTCTGGCCAAACCTTGCATTCATGGTGTCATAAAGAGTGCCCGCGATAATTGTATTCGCAAGGTCCGATTCACTCAACTGAAGGGCAGCCTCGCCCGTCATTCGGTCGAAACCTGAAGAGACTATTAACACTCCGCCTCCTGCGAGCCGGCCCGGGACTCTTTTTTCGCCCTTGCGGAAGAAATGCACGAGCTGGTCAATCTCGAGCTGCGAAAAATCTGCACGTACATGTGTCAGAAGTCCATCACTCTGCCGCCGAAAACTTCCCTGGGCATTCAATGATCCGTCCAAGATTGCGATTTGCGACCGGTCTATAACCAGTCTTTCCTTACCTATGTATCCCGACACCTGAAAATCGCCGAACTGTACATTTCGGAAGATTCCATCTGATATATCGGCGCGAATATCGAGCCTCATAGGCTCCAAGGGTCGCTTACCATCAGCCTGCACAACAGTCAAGACGCCGGAAGATGTGCCGGCGAAATCCTTTAGCTCCGGCCGCCAGTCTGCAAGCGCTGCAATATTCAATCCATGCCATTTCGCTTCGGCCTTGCTTGCAGGCCAGTTATCCAGGTGAATCCTCGCCGTCGCATCAACAGAGCCGCCAAGGGCTTCTATCGTCATGTCATTAATATCGATCGTACGTTTTCGAAAGGCAATTTCAGCTGAGAGGTCCCCAAGGGTCTTCGCATTGACTGCGACGACCGCGCTCAGATTCCCTTGGCCCTCCGCGGTTCGTTTTAGCAGATCCAGAGTTGCGTTGCCCTTACCGTCTGTAACGAGAGTCATGTTATGATCTGGTAGATCCAAAGGCCACTGCCGTGCCTCCATATCAACGGACACGTACTGAGGTCGATTCAGGTCGAATCGAGCACTGGCTGAGACCCGACCCTGGCTGCGTTCGAGATGAATCCGATCGAACATAGCGACGCCGTTCTCAATGCGAACATCTCCGTCGGCTCTTTCCGCCTCAACGGTCCCAAGAATCATGTCCCTAATCTGCCAACTGCCGGCCAGAGTCAAATCGTCAATATTATATGACGGAAGCTCGGCCTGCAGTTTAACGGCCATCAATCCCTTGGACTTGAGAGGCAGGCCCAACAACTCTACCATTGGTTTGAGCGATACCTCAGATGCATTAAGGGTCGCTTTTCTGGAGGGTTGATGGAACTCATACGTGCCACTCACGTTCCAGTTGCCGCCGAATAGACCGAATCGTTCTGCTTCATATTCGATCCGTTCCGTGTCAATCTGCGCCTGCAATGGTATCTTTACAGCAGAAATGACTTTTCTATTGAGGGTAACATTCTCCCCCAAGAGTTCCGACTTAAGTTGCAGACGCAGGGGCCGCACCGTCCCGGAGATAGCAGCCTCACATTGCAGCCTGCCGGATATAGCAGCGAGTTGCTCTGGGTCGGCCGGTGGCGGGTGAACCACCCACGATGCCTTAGCATAAGCATCGCGAAGTTCTGTGGACGGCAGCATTACCTTCCCTGTCGCTTCAAGTCTTATATCCTTCTGAGCCACGCGGAACTCTTTGACTGTTACATCCTGCTTGTTTCCGGTGGCAGCTAGTCTCAAGTCGACGGTCAAATCTTGCCGACCGATGGCCTTCCATTTCTCAGCCTCGACCGAAATGGCCCAACTACTCTTGTCAGCGAGGAATTCTCCTTCAGCTTTCAGCGTTCCCGGATTGGCGGAGTGAAGACTTACAAGCCGCACCGCAGGCCAGTCGGCAGCTACCTCAGCCCTGACATCCTCCAGAGCGATGTTGTTGTTTCTTATTCGACATGATAGACGAGGAACCGAGACCTGCCATTTAGATTTTGATAACGTACTGCCTGAACCAAGTATCTCCATCGTACTTTGCCAGTCGCCCCAGGGGCAGTCTCCCCGAGTGAATACGGAAACGCCAACCTCTTTTCTGCCCATGTGAGGCCAGCGTACGGAACCATCCCAGGTTCCCTCAAGGTAAATGCCTCGCTCGGTGCTCTTTCCGGCCCACGAGCCGCTGAGCCTTCCATCCGCCCTCATCCAGTTCCAGTTGCCGGCGAAGTTTGCGGAAATACTGCCGGCATCCATTCCAACGTGATCGACCTGTAACTCTTTTCCATCTAATCTTGCTGAACCTCCTGCTATCCTGAACGCCTTGGCGGGCGAGTCAAGTCCGCGGACCAGGAGGTCTTCGAATTGCACGAGAAGCCCAGTTGGGGACACGTTTACACCGAGTATCCCTTGTATTTGTGTTTTGCCGTACTGCACCGAATCGAGCTTCAACTTGCCGGTTAGCTCGCTTTTACGCGCATGTCCGGATAGTGTCCCGCTCATACATAGAGCTTCTGATATGTCTGGAAGCAGACTCCCAGCTATTGCGTTGACGTCTTTGATATCGAAGTTGATTTCATGGGCCCAATCAGAACCCGCCGCTACCTTTCCAGAGACAGCAACATTTGGCGAGATGTTCATCTCGAAATCCCAGCGACCCGAATCCTGTGGTGTGCCATGAAAACGGAATGGGCCTATGTTCTCGACAAGGCCGCTCCGATTCGTTACGACCGATGCGCCGTTCACAATGTCCAATTCCGGCAATCTGACGTTTCTCCGCTCGTCATGGCCTGAAACGAACTGGCCCAGGCAGGAAGCAAGTTCCAGCACATTCCAGCGGCCGTTTTCATCCTGCCTGACGTTGGCCGTCGGATTGACGATTCTGAGCGAACGAAGCTTCGCGGAGGCTCCTAACAGAATCAGCGGCAGTGGGCTGTGAGAAATATGAATTTCCTCAATGGCCAGACACGGCCCTTTGTCCATCGGGAGACTCAGGGTAAAATCCCTCACCGTGGTCTTTCCCCACATGCCGGCATGAAGCGAGTCCGCGGTTATTTTCATGCTCAATTGTTGGCTTAGAATTCGGGTAGTCCACCGTCTGGGCAGATCTGTGCGCAGGATTATCGTCGCAGTCGCCGCAGCCACCAACACAAGCACAAAAAGAATGACAAGAATCCGAAGTATCCAACGACGCATAAACTTACCGGCTTATTTCGTCCGTATTTCTGTGAGAACTACAAGACTGTAACAGAGACTAACCCTCTGACACTCAATCTGATTTGTGATCCACGGGTGGTATGCTGCCGATAGTGCGCGGGCCGAAACCCAACAACCACCAGTCCTCCCGGTAGGTCTTTCCTATGACCGGTCCCGAGCTGGCGACTACGTCACCGCTATCTGCCCAATAGGCGACGTAACCAACACTGGCGAAGCCGATCTGTCTAATCTTCTTTGTGATGGCAATTTCCGGAGTGATCAGGGTTACCACCTGAGCGGCAGACGTGACTCCGGACGGGGCTGTTAACGCCGGTATACCGAACAGGGATTCGTACCGGTCTATTCCCACTCCCGCACTGCGTACCTCGAGGATGATTTCAGCATCCTCTCGCTTGGCTGAGACTCTTACTCCGGATTTCAGCAGTTTTGCCCGGAATTCACCTAATACGAAATCTTTTTCCATCGGAGCAAAATGGGCTATGTCAAGGAAGGCGCTGCGACCGTGAATTGCCTCAAATGACAAGAGTTCAACAGCCTTTACTCCGGCTTGCGACAGCAAGAACTGCTCCGTGGCGGTCCTTGCAGGGTCGGTAATCCGGACGTTAGCACAGCCGCACATCAACGACGCCCACACTGAAAGGAATCCCGCTATCTGAAGCGGCTGGCGCCAAGATTTGAACCTACAGGGCAAATCGCTGCAATTTGTCAACCTCATCTGAAACTCCACCAAAACCTATTGGCTTTTTGCGACTGTTTTGGCCGTCGCTCACTTGTATTACCCGTATTTGTTCTATATGGTTCTTGAATCGTGCCAAACCTCATTACACACGGCTGTTCAGCATGAATTCTTAGTGCCCGTATGAAGATATCGTCAAGTATTATGTGCGAGTTAACTCCCAGCTCGCTAAGCCACTTCTATCATCAGGCATAAAGATGTGAGAGCCCAAGACTCCCAATATGCTCTTCGCTGAAGCACTTTTGCCCCCCAGAAGTCTGACTTTCTGCCATTATCTCCTCTCAATTCCAACAACATTGCGGCAAATTCGGCAGGCTATGCCGAAAAACCTTCGAAAGAACCGGGCATGTGGCCAGGTGCTGGTCTGTATCTACTATGCTGCTGCCTCGATTACGATTCTCTGTCTACTGTATTGCCGTTTATCACGTATATGTTTGCCGGGTTTGTATGATGTGAATCACATGCTCGGGATCATCGGTACACCGGAACAGATCGATGTCGTCCGCATCAATGGTCTTCTCAGGCACCAGCGTCTCTCTGAGAAAGTCCTGCATCTGATCCCAGTAGGACCGTCCCATCAGGACAATCGGAAATTCTCGAATCTTGTCAGTTTGCATCAGGACCGCAGTCTCAAAAACCTCGTCGAGGGTGCCGAATCCACCGGGCAGGACTACAAACGCGCAGGAGTACTTAACAAGCATTACCTTGCGCACAAAGAAGTGGTCGAATTCAATCACGCGGTCCAGGTACGGATTGGGCTTTTGTTCCTGAGGAAGGACGATATTGCAGCCGATACTCATGCCGTTACCTTCTTTGGCCCCGCGGTTTGCAGCTTCCATGGTGCCGGGGCCCCCTCCAGTAATAACCGTGAATCCGGCCAGAGCCAGTTTCTTTCCAACGGCACGGGCCATTCGATAGTAGGGGTGAGTTTGTCCAAAGCGGGCCGACCCGAACACCGTCACTGCCGGCCCTTTGATATCCAGTGATTCGAATCCTCGCAGAAATTCCAGGAATATGCGAACAGCACTTTCCAGATCCTCAGCGCGACCACGGCGGCCGGTCAGGAATGTCTTTTCCAGGTCATGAGTTCGTTCGGTCAGCCATAAATGGGATCGATCTTTGCCATTAATGTTCTTCATTGGACATTGCTCCAGCTATCGAGTCGGTCTTCTTTTTGCGTGGCCAGTTCTCTCCGCAAAAATATCTTCTTAAATATCACAATAATGATTCCCACGTCAAAAGTCAAGCCGGCAGCCTGAAAAATTGGTCGGGATCGTTGCGAAGCGGCTTAAAACATAAACCGGGACCTCCTATTGAGGTATTCCGGCCAACTATGTGTAAGAACGGCATGCAATAAGCACG
>JADHXR010000042.1 GCA_016782865.1 Phycisphaerae bacterium | reverse complement strand
CGAAACCCTTGCCGTTAGTTGCCAGCGGGTCATGCCGGGGACTCTAGCGGGACTGCCGGTGTCAAACCGGAGGAAGGTGGGGACGACGTCAAGTCATCATGGCCTTTATGCCCAGGGCCTCACACGTGCTACAATGGCGATCACAGAGCGACGCAAGACCGCGAGGTGGAGCAAATCGCAAAAAGATCGCCCCAGTTCGGATTGTAGGCTGGCAACTCGCCTGCATGAAGTCGGAATCGCTAGTAATCGCGTATCAGCTATGACGCGGTGAATGTGTTCCTGAGCCTTGTACACACCGCCCGTCAAGTGATGGGAGTTGGGAGTACCCGAAGTCGGTTTGCTAACCCTTAGGGGAAGCGGCTGCCGACGGTAAGCCCGATGACTGGCACTAAGTCGTAACAAGGTAGCCGTAGGGGAACCTGCGGCTGGATCACCTCCTTTCTAGGGATAACTAGAACGTCCCAGTGTCATCCTGAGCGAATGCGAAGGAGCTAAAAACACCGGGATGAATAGTCAGGCCTTTCGCTGTTGGCTTAACTGTACTTGATATTAAAGCCCCGTCTTCGGACGGGGCTTTTTTTGCGCGCCGCCGCAGATCCTTCGTAGGATGGCGCAGGTTTGCTGCCCATGCGGTTCCCTTCGGATTTCCGGCCAAAGGCCGGCTCCAGGGGATTCTTTTGACTTTGCTGCAAATAAGAGTTACCTTACTGTTGCCATGATTGATATAGAGAAAATCAAACCAGAGATTGATCGGGTATGCCGGCGTTTGCCGGTCAAGCGATTAGGCCTGTTCGGTTCTGCTGTGAGCCAAGATTGCTCTAAAGCCGGCGACGTCGACGTTCTGGTCATTTTTGATTCGGGCGAGAATATCGACCTTTTCGACACGTACTTTTCATAAAAAGAGCAGCTCGAGGGAATATTCAAACGAGAGGTTGATCTCCTTGTGGACAGAAAATTCAAGAATCCTGTTTTAGAAGAATCCATCGACAGGACAAGGGTCGTCATTTATGAACGCGGATTCTTGAACCTCTGCATTCGGTATTCCTTGTTCGACACTGGATATTCAAGGCCTGTCTATCCTGTCAGCCCGGCAAAAACTTTAGACACTGATTTCCCAGCGCAGTCTTTGGCCGCAAGCACGAAACTTCAAACCACGAATTAACACCAATAGACACCAAATTGAAACCACGGATTGACGCGGATTTTCGCGGATTGAATATTTGGTATAAGATATTCTTTCATCACAAGTTAGAAAATGGCCTTTTGAAAAACACCCACAAAAAGAAGAAGATGAAAGATTGTATTACGAATGAAACCGAGGCAAAGAACAGTCAATTCGTCCTCTCTTGTATGACTTCGTAGCTGTGGTCTATAATCGCCCGGAATGCTTCGGAGACCGTGTCATAATCCACGACATCGACCCTGAACGGCAAATCCGATTCCTCGAACGCCTCGCGCAAGAGCATTTTCGCTCTTCGTTCGAGCCTGCCCGGGCCAACAATGGCCAGGTCAAGATCGGAATACTTCGTGGCCTCTCCGTTGCCGCGTGAGCCGAATGCCCGAACCTCACAGTCACCGACGCACTCGGCCAGTATGCGCTTTATCGTTTCCAGATGGTGCTCAGCGACGTCAATCATTGTGAGCCTCTAAAGCCTGCAACAGTCCCCGGGCATCGGCCAAAAACTGGTGGGCCGTCTCGAACACATCCGCGGCCGTGTTCTCATCATAGGTGTGAGCGGTTTCGTTTCTCGCATCGTGATACTCCATCCACCGATCCACGTCGCCCAGCAGCCGGTGTTCGGCGCCCAATCTGAACAACTGCCGTCGGCTCACGCCGGCCACATAGACCGTGCCAAGATTCACCTCCAGCCACCGCCTCATGAACTTCCAGCACAATTCATACGTGAACTCGAAACTCTGAATAACGCCCGCCCGGACCGTCTCTTTCTGGTCCTCGGTCAGTCCCGACGTGAAGGCCTCGTCATCGGCGACCTTCAACGCCCTTTCCAGCAATCCCGCAGCCTTGCGGAGGCTCGCTAGATCAAGCTGCATTACTTCACACCCCAAAGAGACCAAGACCGGCAGATTCAGTACAGCTTCCATTTTACCACGAATTGACGTCTACAGAAAGGCCAAATGCAAACGACCGGCGACAAATCACAACCGCGGATTAACGCCGATGAACGCGGATTGTTGAACCTCTACATTCGATATTCCTTGTTCGATACCTGTCCTGAGCGTAGTCGAAGGACCGGATATTCGAGGCTTGTCTGTCCTGTCATCCCGTCAAAAGCCTTAGACACTGATTTCACTGATTGACACGGTTTTCTTGCCACAGAGAGCACTGAGAACAGAGAGAAACGGTAGGGTGTGCGCCGCGCGCTACCGACAACTGTCGCCGCAAAAGTGGAAAATCCACTTAGAGTCGTGCGCACGCAGTTGGGCCGCAAGACAAGAATTGCACCGTACACCTTTCGATTGGCTGGTACATTACTCCCCGCTGGCGTTCGCACGCTCGAAGGCATAGACGACTTTCCATCCATTATTTCGAAATTTTGACTCATCGAATCTGTCTTTGTGGACGGCAAAACACAGCAGATGAGTTGGACGCGAGAATCCTACGTAAACCATCCTCGCACTCTGTTTAGTTCTGTCGCCTGCTGCATCAGGAAGACACTTGCCATCGAATTGGTCCTTCAGACGCTGGGACTCGAAAGATTTGGCTTTGGGGCCTCTCCCATCCTTCATGTAGTAGCTTTCCATGTACAGAGTCGCTGTATGTGTCTCACCTTTTACGGAATGGACGGTTCCAACATGAACTTCTATTCCGGTCGCAGGACATCGGTAGATATTATCTCTGGGCTTGGCAGGAGTTGACGCATTCGCATCCTGTAAATGTTCTCGGCGGGATTCATCATTTACGAAATGACTTGCCCTGTCGAGTTGCTTGCCGAATAGCTGTAGAAGCTCAGGAATAAATTCCTTTATGTGAGGATAGACCTCGTCAGCGTGCCCTTGGTATATGTCTCTGCTCCAAAGGAACAACTTCATTTTAAACTTATCATAGAAACAGGCATGTGCCTTTGTCTCTCTCAGATACTTCATTAGACTTTTTTCGCTTATGTAGCCTTCCTTGCGGTCTGGATTCACTATACCTTCTATCCTCAAGACTTTCAGCAATCCGCCCATGATCTTCTTGTGAATGTTCGTAAGGCCGTCCGCCTTCCAGCCTTCTTGTCTGCCAAAGTCCAAGTAGCTCTTCAGGTACGCATGATGAGTCTTCGATCTGACTGCTTCCGCCTCGTAGTCGTTCCAGTAGTCCTTCAATCCAAATTTGCCGTCATCACCCTTTCGCCACGCAATGGCTTTGAATGGATACTTGTGGTCTTTGGGGATTTTCCCAGCTTTTGTGAATTTCTTGGTCAGTTCACAGAAATTTTCGATTACTCGACCCTTGGAATCCTCATCGAAGACAAACACGTGAGGAGGGATGTTGTTCGTCATGCCGTTAATGTTGGAGGTGTTTCTCCCATCTATCTGTATGCGATCAGTAGTTGCAAACGGTGTCACTACGTTCGCGATCGCCGGCGACAATCGATAACTCCCCTTAAGAGTCAATACCATTTCTCTGTTAGTCCATATATCGTCAAGGCTGATCTCTTGGGAAAAGATCGCCTGGTTTTTATCACCAATCCGCTGATAGATTGACCCACTGAGGTCCTCGCCACGGAAAATACTCTCAAGTATCCCGCACTGTTCCCTGTCCATGTCCTGCATTTCGTCAACAAAGACAAAGGGAAATCGCCTCTGGAGGAGGCGCTTTACCTGGGGAGCCTTCTCGATATATAAGCTGCCAAGATGATAAGCATAGGCATAGCAGATTATGCCCTCAGTTATTACGATATCTTTGAAGAGATGGCGTAGTGCTATGTATTTTGGATTTGCGCTCTCTTTTAACAATGCCTTGCTATCGCGGAAAAGTCCGATCGCTTTATCTCCGAAATCGAGGTACATGTTCTTGGCGTCGCGTTCAATTCCCTCCCGTATAATTCTGCCGCGTTCGTCTTCTGACTTTGCCTGTCTTTTTGCAGCCTCGGCATGCCGGGGCCATAGCAACCCGCCAGGCTTTCCCCTATCCTCGTCCCACTGGATAATCTGAAACCTTCTCCAAATCTCATTCTGGTAGGTCTCTGTATCAATAGTTCCCAGACGAGTATTCAGATAGCTCTCCGCGTAAGGCTGAGCCAGAAACTGGTCCACGAAATTTTGAATGGTCCCAACAAAGTTGGGGTAGTCAAAGAGTCTCGGACAGTGGGGACCGATTTGCTCCGCTATTCTATCTATCGCAGCGTTAGTGTGAGATAAGACAAGAATCCCCGCCCCATCCTCGAAGGGTAGATGCTTGGCCAATATCAAGAGCTTTGCCAACAGGGCGGTTGTCTTGCCGCTTCCTGGGACAGCTTGAAGGTCAATAGTCTCAAGGTTCCTTATGAACCGTCGCCGTTCATCGTCGAAGTGTTGTCCCTTGTGGAGTAAAACAGATTCGGCATACGTGATGTCTTCGTCACCGATCGTGATTGTTTGATGTGACATACTTGATCGCATCTATCAGGTATCCTGTGCTGTCGCGGTCCGCGAGATCTGTCTCACATAGATTCGGCTCCTGCAGGGCTGCTGCCAAGTGCTGAGCCACGATTGTCTTCGATATGCTCTTGTCGCGGATCAGCTTCTGGTAAAGATCGAACGCGATGTTCTTTTGATCCTTGCCTTTACAGAACGTCTCGTACGTTTCTGTGATGGCCGCAACTGACTTGCCATCTTTTCGAATTTCATCTATTGCATCTTTGACAGCTTGATGCAAGAGGGCACACAGTGCTTTTGACCTCCCGATGCAGTATTCGAGTGTCCAGTGGGGTGATATGAATGTTTTCACTTTCTGACCATCGTACTTCTTGGCCTTCGCGTTCGTTTTCGCGTTCAGGTCGTAATCCTTCTCCGTGTTGGCAACTGGCTCCACTGCCTTGTACTCATCGGGCTTGATGTCCAGATCGGTCACCACGGCAACGGGAATACCCATTGCTGAGCCATTCTTCCTCTGGAATATCTTTGCGTACCTCAAGAACGCTTTGTTACCGATATTGACTATTGAGATGCCCGCCTTGGTCAGATCGTGCCCAGCCTTCTTTGCCATCGCAGGGATAATCAACTCCTCTGAGGGACCTTCAACGATGATGACGCCCTTAGCGAAGAACAAGTTCGCCTTCGTTGCGTCGAGGAACCTTTCGAGAAAGGCGTAGTCAGGTTCCTCGAGTCTCGTGTATTCGGCCCCCATTGGGAAGACATGCATCCCGTGACATATTATGATGTTTTCCAGTTTTACCTTTGACCCGAGATTTGGGCTGTGTGTTGTGAGTATCGTTTGAAATCCTTGGCGTCCGTTCTCGTTAACATTTGCAGCTTCTTTGCTGGTATCATTCTTTGGGTCAGATTGTTCATTCTCCTTTTTCTCAATTGTTACCTTACCTTCGGCTGTTTCTTGAAGATACTCGATGACGCGCATCTGAGCTTGAGGGTGAAGGTGTGCCTCTAATTCTTCAATCAGCGCAAGCCTTAGCCCACTCCAATTTGGCCGTCGTAGATTAAGCAGTTCGGCCGCAATGAAGAGCAGGTTCTGACTTCCAAGTCCGAGTTCCTCATCGCTGAGGGACAACTTGAACTGTTCAAGGATATTCCGGAGTTCTCTGGGCATGACACCGAACATGGCTTGATAGTCGCCATGCCCAAAGAAGTCATCGAGCATCTCTTGCAGATTGGTGCGGATGGCTTCCTCCTTATTGGGGGCTGGCCTCTCTGGGTAAAAGCGGTCACGATAGCGACATTCTTTCTCGGTGCAGTTTCTGTCTTTATGATCACGCTTGAAGTACATCCGCAGTAGGCACTCGAAACACTTCGAAATTCGCGAAAGCTCATGTTCTTCTTTTCCCTTGAAAGCCTGAAGCCCCGAGAGAATCTGGGAAAGACGCGAATTTCGCTTCGGCACAAGCTCAGTCTTAGCATCACGCAGCGGCTTGAGATAGGTGGTCAGCAGATAATCACGAGCCTCAGCGTCAAGGCGATGCCCCTCGTCATCTGCACCTGCTCGCACATCATAATGGAGGCGTTCGTTCCCCTTCTTGGTAGCATCCACCATCACCTTCAAGTAGGGCTTGGCATTCTTTGCCTCACCTTCCATACCAAGCCATTCAACGAAGTGCATCGCCTCTTCGTCCGACAAGGCGTCAAATCGGCATTCGATTCTCAGCCGGTTCGCTGGTTTGTAGAAATCCTCCGGCAGAAGTCTTATCCACTCCCCACTATGGGTATGCAGAACAATCTTGATGGCGTCAATGATCGTGGTCTTTCCTGAGTCATTCTCCCCGATCAGCACGTTCAAGCCTTGCGTAAACGGCACTTCCAGGTCTGGCTTGCTCAAATCCAGTTCATCGGCAGAGCTACCGTACTTCCGGAAGTTCCATAATTTGAGACTGCTAAGGTACATGATCTTGTCTCTTCGGGCCGCAGACCCCAGGAATCTTTGGAGATGAATTCCGCGATGGCTTCCAGATCGTCGGCCGCCTGAGGGGTCCATCTCACTTCAGCCATTTGGCCATTCTCTCCTTGACATGGGAATGAGCGATAGTCTGTCCGGCATCGGCCTGCTGAAGCCCACGCTCGATCTTGGCCAGGAGCAGAAGGCGATCCATAGCATCCTCGATGGAAGCGTCGTCCGGCAGACTATTTACGGCTTGTAGGACTCTTTCTTTCGTTGTCATGACAATATCATACCAAATCGGGCGTCGGCAAGTCAATTGATAACATTCAGCCCAAGTTCAGGGCGGCGTCCGTGTCTAATAAATTCTCTCCGTGCCCGGTGCTCTCGGTGGCTAAAATCTTTGACAGGACAAGGTCAACATGATTTGAGGCGTTGTTTGGCCGGCCCGAAATGCACAGCCCGCAATGCGACATAAGCCCTGGTACCTGTCGCCGCGTTTTGCCGGTGCGCCATCAACGCGTCAGAAGCAAGGCTCAGTCCATGTATCGGGGTCGGTGGCTATCACCGTAATCTCGACTTCGTCCGTGACCTCGTGAATGTATTGGTAGTCACGGACTTTTAATGTAGCCGTCGTGGTACCAACTGAGAATACTGCGCTCATCTCAGCCCCGTCATCTGATCTCGTTCTGTGAACGGCATCGGCACTCCAGCTACACACAACCTCCTCCCCATCCGGGTCGTACCCGGAGCCGCTCAATGTAACCCATGCTCCCCACTCGCACGTCTGCAACACGGTTTGGTCTTCGCCGGCGTCGGCTGTCGGCGGGCGGTTTTCAGGCACCTGATATCCCCCCGAGTCGCCGTGCGGCATCTGATGGGCCTTGAAGATGCGTGTTATATTGTCCTCTATGCCATAATTCTCGCACCAGCCGTCCCAGAACTGAAGGATATCGTCGGGCTTGTATTGTTGTGATACGAGCCATATCTTCTCGAGCCCCGGATCGCTCAGCCGGTCGAAATGGCCTTCGGACGCGCTGTAATCGTCGAATATGTCCCACAGCGCACAGGCGTTCATATTTTCGAAATACTCACCCGGCCGGTAGTCTGAGTCTGGGTCGAAATCCCACTCGAGATCGGCTTCAAGCATCCACTCGCTCTCCTCGTCCAGGTCCTGATATACGGCGTCGCCTGAGTACGGGTACCATGTGTCGCCGTACTGCACTGCAACGCTATACAACGAGGCCCAGGCCTCGCGGAAGGCCAGATTCCGTGCCTGCTCATTGGTGTGATAATGCGGGCTGTACCGAAGATCGGCATTCCAGTAGTGTCCGGCGTAGTCGCCGACGTCGCCCTTTGCGAAACCATTCATCTGCGTCAAGTAGTGCCCGTATTCGTGGATGATCACGTCGCGGTCGCCACGGTCGTCCTGCGAGATGTGGACCTCCACCGCGCACGGATCGTAGAACGAGTCTGCTTCCACGCTGGGCCAGAATACCGCGATCCCCTCGAGTTCAATATCGAAGAATTCAATGGCCTTTCCGAATCCTTCGACTACCGAGTCGAATACCATGAACTCTCCGCCGCTGTCGGGCGCGACCATGTCCACGGTGAGAGGCGAGTCTTCGGGATAGTGGTAGATGTCGCTCTTGAGGCAGTAGATCTCGTCGAACACCTTGTCCATCACGCGGCAGATCGTGCTGGTGGTATCAGGATAGGCGCCGCTTACGCCCTCGGTGCAGACCTTGACGTAGACATCCTGAGCCGTCGCGCCGTCGGTGGGGACCCGGACGCTGTAGTTTCCGTTGCTGTCTGTATGAGTCGTTGCGAGCACGCCGTCGGTGCCGCTGTCGCATATTTCAACGAGAGCGTAGCGTATTGGGTGTTCCCCGCCGTCTCTGTCCTGATACATTGCTCGGCCGGCAACGATGTCCGTTGGCTGAGAGAAGACGATCGTCCTGCTGTCGCGCTTGACGTTGTTCGCCGGATCGTAGTCGTTGGAGCAGGTGACTATTACGCCGACGTAATAGTCGCCTACGGAGAGATTGGATGGGATCCGACAGGTTGCCTCGTAGCTGTGCTGCTGCCCCGGCGGCAAGGGGGCACGGTCCGTGTAGCCTATGCTGTAGTCCTGAGTCGTGATCGTGCTGTCTCTTGACAGGTAGTAGTTGACTCTGTAATCAGTTGAAATCTGCCCGCCGATGTTCTTGATAAGGCTGTAGACCTTGATCAAGTCGCCGGACGAGTAAGTGCCGTCAGTGGCGTCCACCGACTGGACTAACAGGTCCGATGGCACACCCACATAGACAAAAACAGGGTCGTAAGCTGTGCCGGTATCGAGTTCACCGTCGCTTGGGAAAGTGGCTATTATCCCGATATAGTACTTGCCCAGCGGAATATCGCCGGGGAATTGACACATGATGTCGGATCTGTACGATTCTCCGGGCTGCAGACTGCCGAGCCCTGTGCTCCCGATCCTGTAATCATCGATTGAAACAGTGGTGTCCACCGACGCACAGAAATCAATGTCAATGCTGCCGGAAGTCTGGCCACCAGAACACTCGAGGGCTATGCCTACATTGATCGAATCACCGGGTTCGTAGATTCCATTCGCGGCATTGACCGATACTATCGATATGTTTGGAGGCATTCTTTTACCAACTGTAATGCTTGCAGAAGAGGAATTATTTCCGCTGTCAGAGTCATTTGAGCAGGACAGCTCGGCTGTAATGGAGTATGAGCCTGCCGCAAGATCAGACGGCAGTGAGACTGTTGGCCAGAAACCGTCTGATTCGCGGCCCGCTATACCGCTGCGGCTTTCCGAGCCTATGCTACGACCATCAACATAGAATTCGACTGTATAGCTGTCTGAAGTCGTGCCTCCGATGTTGTTGACAGCACAATCAAGGTTGATTGAATCACCCCCGTAAAAGAGGCCGTCGTCCGGGTGATCCATTACCGACAAGCTGCTAAACGACAAATCCGGTGGCCCCAGTTCGGCGATAGTAATTGTTGAACCGGACGTCTCATTGTTACCTGATGTGTTGTCGTTCGAGCAAGATATCTCCATTCGAATAGAGTATTCGCCGGCGGGAATATCGCTTGGAAGTGAGAAAGTTCCCGTGTCGTAATCATTCGAGGCGCCCTCTATGCCGGAGCTAGACTCGGAACCTATGCTGTAATCACCGATAAAGAACTCAATCGAATAGTCGGCTGAGGTCTCGTCACCGTGATTATACACGAGCCAGCTCAGGGAAATTGAGTTGCCAGGGAGATAAACGCCATCGCGAGGTCCATCCTGGTCGGTGACGCCCTGCGCGTCCAAATCTACAATCGCTGCCGCTGTGCTCGCAAGAGCGAGTGTAAGAATGATTACGACTTTCAAACATTGATGTGATTTCTCCATAGTTCACGTCCTTAAAATATAGGAGTAAGGCCGTCTCTGTTTTCAGTTGACCGTCTCTACTTTTGTGCTGTTCAGCTCCATGATTCGGCGAGCCACGTCGGGATCGGAGGCTTTCAGTTCGGTGATCATGCTCTTTAGCAGGCCGGGATTGGTGGCTTCTATCAACTCGCGATAGCGGGCCAGCGCGTCGGAATCGGCCGTTGCCAATCCGGGGTTGAGGCTCTTCAGCACGCGTTGCTCCAGTTCTCTGTACAACTCCACACGCTCGAGTTGTCTGAACGAGACATTGGAGGACAGAATCCTGTCCGCCCTCACGTCCAGATAGAGGGATTCTGAGACTACAAGCTCCTCTGCGTTTTCACGATCGGGCGTGAACTCGAAAATAGCTGCGAAATGGTACTTACCTGCCGGCAGGGGGCCAACGGCGTACTCTTTTGCCTCGGCAATGAAATCCGAAGGTGCGCCAGACCACAGCAACTCAGTTCGGCCGGGTTCGGCGCCAATCTGGGGGACTCTCAACGTCACTACACCCGAACTTGCGATTGTGTCCGTCGATGCCGAGACTATGATACTCACGGGGCCTCCCGAACGTTCCGGCTGGACCAAATCGACAAAAAGGCCCGCCGGTACCCTGAGCTTCCCGTACGGTCGAGGCGATTGCCTCCTCGTCGTCACCTCCCGGCTCGGGCCGGACAGATCGCCGGAAGGGTGATTGCCAACAGCACTGTGCCGCCTGCCGCCGCAGCTACCGAAGATTATTGCGGAAATTCCCCCAATCGTCACCAACAGCAAAAACGCTGACTTGCGAGTTATCATGATACGTTCTCCAGTAAACTGATCCGACACTTTCCTGCTTGACGTTCCTTGGATGATTCTTTCATGGATAACCTTATCTATATTAACACAATGCCACCTGGATTTCAACGACGCCAGGAATTTTCTGTCCACCTTCCGGTGACTCTCTGTAGGTCAGGTATTTCTCGATAGCCAAATGTAGACGGAAGAAACAAAAAAGAACGCATGAGACCCGCATACAGAAGGCAAAGAGTAGACGATAGAGGGCGAGAGGGCAAGGCTGCCGAATCCACGTTCAGCCGTGACCCCTGCTGTTCTTGGTCCTTCTTCAGGCAGGGTCCTCTTCTTTGTCCAAAAATATGTATTTCGTAAAATAAATCGCCATATCGAGAAAGAAGAACGAAAGTTTCTTCTTATTTTTGAAAATATGGCAATATTGTCGCGCTGGCGAGCGTCTTGTGTCCGTGATTGCGATAATAAAATGGTTTCCCCCGTAAGCCCCTGCTGGCTTCACCACCCTCCTTTAAGCAGGGGCTTCTCTTTTTGACCCGCCGATGAAATAAGAAGATTCAGCGATCCCGGTGAAGTCGGCAGTGAAAATGAGGTGGAATTGGACCCCAGAGACCGAAATCGCTTGAGAATCCAGCGCCGATCCGGTAAGTTGTCCGAATCAGAAGCTTTTGCAAGAGTTCGATTACCAAAGGAGAGAATCATGACAAGAGAATTGAAGACTTTGTTTGTCGTAGCGGCGGTCGCAGCGCTCGTCTATTTCATGGCTTTCGCGGGTACATCCGTGGCTGAGCACGCTGAAATTGACGTCGGCGAGCAGTTCGGCGGCGTTACGATCTCGGTGGAAGCCTGTGTGGTTAGAGTTGCGATCGAGGCATTGGAGCAGATCGGGGTCGGCTCGGACATTCTGAGTCTCGGCTCAATACCGGCGGGAAAAGTTCTGGAAAGTGTCGGTCGCGAGGATGCAGAGGTGGTTTCGTCGGTCAAACTGGCCCTGGGGAATGACTCTCTTGGCGAAATAACCGTCGAGGAGAACTCCCAGGAGAAGGACAAGGACCATGCAGACGGGACCGGCGAACGTGCGGAAAGAGAGACATCGGTTTCGTTTCAGGCCGAGGCCTCTGTCAGAACCGCGGGGAAGATAGCGGTCAAATTCAGCTTCAAGCAGATCGTTTCCGAGAATGTCTCTTCTGCGTCGGGTGACGG
Organism: Phycisphaerae bacterium; assembly: GCA_016782865.1. GTDB lineage: Bacteria > Planctomycetota > Phycisphaerae > Sedimentisphaerales > Anaerobacaceae > SG8-4. The sequence goes on along the minus strand of JADHXR010000042.1, from coordinate 35,298 downwards.
CGAGCAGGAGGAAAAAACTGTCGATACGTTCGAGGTCTCCAGCAGACTCGCTCTTCAAGCGGGACAGCCCCGCGTGGCCGGCGCCCAGAAGAACGAGGACGCGGCAACATTCCTGATTCTGCGAGCTGATATCTAAGCCTGGGGCTTTTCACACGGTTCAATATTGTCTCTGTTCTTCTCTGGAATAGGGTTTTTCGCAAATGGTCAAGACGCAGGAATTGAATATCAAGACAAAGGGCAACTGTGATGTCATCAACATCACCGATCAGGTCGTCGCGGCGGTGACTCGCTCAGGGCTGACCGCCGGGACTGTCACGGTCTTCAACGTAGGCTCGACGGCGGGGATCACAACCACGGAATATGAGCCCGGCCTGGCCGATTACGATTTGAAGGCGGCATTCGAGAAGATCGCACCCGAGAACGCGCGGTACGAGCACGAAGAAACCTGGCACGACGATAACGGTCATGCCCACGTGCGCGCCTCATTGCCGGGTCCCTCGCTGAGCATCCCGGTCGTTGACGGCCGGCTCACGCTCGGGACATGGCAGCAGATCATCCTCATAGACTTCGACACCAGAGCGCGGACAAGAACTGTAATTTGTCAGATGGTGGGGGACTGACGAAGATAGAATTCCAAGCCATACTTTTCGACCTCGACGGGACATTGCTCGATACACTCGCCGACGTCGCCAACGCCACGAACGCCGCATTGACCCGGCTGGGCTTTCCAACGCATCGGCGCGATGCCTATCGATATTTCCTGGGCGGCGGAATGGATTGCCTGGTTAGACGCGCCCTGCCCGAGGGCTGTAACGACAGCGAGACGTTGAACAAGTGCCATGAGGCGATAATAGACGAGTACAGCAATCGCTGGGCTCAAAACACCAGACCCTATCCGGGCATTGCCGAATTGCTGGCCGAACTGGACAAACGTGGTGTCGTCAAGGCCGTGCTGTCAAACAAACCTGATGATTTCACGAAAAGGACAGTAGAGAAATTGCTACCCGACTTTCATTTCGAAATCATTCGCGGTGCCCGGCCGGAAGTCCCTGTCAAACCCGACCCGACCTCGGCGATTCAAATCGCCGCCGAGCTCGACATACCGCCCGGGCGGTTCATCTACCTCGGTGACACCGACACCGACATGCAAACCGCCCACGCGGCGCAGATGTTCGCCGCCGGCGCCCTCTGGGGTTTCCGCACCGCCGCAGAACTGTCGGCAAACGGAGCACAGGTGCTGCTGAAGAGGCCGCAGGAAGTTCTGAATCTGCTCGACTGATTTGCCGTCGTCATATGCAGATCATCAAGAGAGAACAAGCGGCCGCAGGAGGGCAAGCAAACCGCCGGGGCAGATTGACTTTGAAGTGTTAGCAAGGGTCTCTTGCAAATCCTGCTCTTTCGGCATAGACTTATCACGGTGGCGGAACCCTGATTCCTGCAGCCAAGAGCAAAGGTTGAATGTAATCGGACGAGAATAAGGAGATGTCTCATGGAACCTGTCAAGGCCGGTCAAATACTGTGTTGCGAAACGTGCGGCGTCGAGCTGAAGGTCGTCAAGGACTGCGACACAACCTGCATATGCAACATCATCTGCTGTGACCAGCCGATGAAGCTAAAGGAAAGTCCTGAAAGAGCAGAATCCTGAGCGGTCAGAGCTGCAAGACAACAGAGGGCCTAAGGCCGATGAGCGAAACGCGAATACTTATGCAGGCTTACTATGAAGTCCTATATGGGCGGCTGGAAGCGCGGAAACCGCTCTTGACGGCGAAAGTCGACGAATTGCTGGCTGCCGAGGTCGGGGCACAGGGATATGAGGGCTTCGATGACCAGAAGTACGTTGCCTACAAAGATGCCTGCCTGGCTTTCGTCGACGAGCGAATAGAGGCCTATAATCCGGTCGGGCTACAATATCTGTTCGACCGTGAGGTGGCAAAGGACGCATTCGATCTGGAGCTGCAGCTCGACTGGTACGACAGCCGGGCCGAATTCGAGGTTTTGGTCAAGACGGCCCGCAGTAAGGCAGCGTATGTGAACGAAGATAGCCTGGAGCTGCTGGCCGCCGAGTTGATCATGCAGGTCGGAGCGTTCCCCGATAAGAGCATTATCGCCGGGTACGAGGCACAACCGGGGCTAAGGAAGCTGCCGGACTACATAGTCGCACGGACGATCGAGGAAATCATCGCCTAAGCGGGGGCGGGCTTTCTGGTATTTGCCCTTGCCATTGCCACTGGGTTCGGTTAGCCTCTGTTGAACGGTCAATCTAAGTGGATGCGATTGATACTTTGGATTTGACGTGTTCGCTGATCTGAAGCGTAGTACGCTGGTGCGCGTAGATGTGTTTTATTAAAATCCCCCCTATTCATTTATCTGATATTACTACAGTCAGGTAAGGACATCTATTATTCCCTTGAGTCTTCCGTTATTATTGCTGGAGGTTCCGCCTCACTTATTCTTGGGGGTTCTGTGATCATTATCGGTTCGCCATTAAATGTTATTCGACTTCCATCTTCTGCAAGAAGATATGATATTTTCAGAGACTGCGCCATCAGATTCTCTCTTACTTCAGCCGAAATAGGCACCCCAAATTCATTAGAATACTTATCCAAGATTTCTATTGCCCATTCCCTAAGTGGATCTGAATCGGATTCCTTGGATGGTTCCGTCGTCAGTATACCTATGGCGACTTCTGTCATCTTGATGTTCAGCTCTCTTTCCTTCAGGGCTGTGCTGATTATTTGTCCATATTTTATGGCGAAAACAATAGCTACGATCTCGAAGAATATCTTGAGCTTATCCAACCAATCCTTTTCTTTTTTCATTATTATCCTTCTATAGCTCTTTCTTCTTGGATTTCTTTTTCACACCCGTTTTCTTTTACTTTTTGGTTTTTCTCTCGCCCTTCGTTCTTCTTGTGTTGGTCCTAATTAGCTTTGAGCAAGGCAATAAGTAATATCACTGCGAGAATAATCACACCTATCACAACTAATATTGGAACTATAAATTTAGTGTCTCCACCACGAACTGTGAGGTCATAAGTTCCTGATCCGGTTTCTCCCTTATGATGCTGAGAGTAGATTTTTTTCTCTTGATCCAGTTGTTGGATAACGCCAATTGCCGTATATAGATCATTCTCAGCAACCTTGCTTTTACCAATCTTTTTCATAACTTCTTTGCGAACTTCAAGGTCTTGTTCTTGAATCCTCTTAACAATCTCAAGCTTTTCATGGTCTGAGAGTTCATCAAATCCCGCAGGTAAATTGGGATAGAACTCAACTTTCTGCAAACCTTTTTGTTCTTCGTTGTTCATATTCTTTCATCTCCTTAGATAGATCACGTATTTCACCTACTAACTGGCTAAACAACCAGAAAAGTCCAGCTATAAAAAGCCACCAGAGTGCCAATACGATGGTTGTGAAAAAGATACATACCAACACTGCCACCAAAAGAACTAACGCTAAGGCCACGGCCCTCTTAAATATCTCAAATGCAATCTTTGACTTGCTCTTTTTCTCAATTCTGATCGAGAAGTCGCCGCCACTTCCTTCAATAGCCAATCTTGCGCTATATTCGTTGTGGTCTTGAATATTCTTAACTGTGTTCAGCAATGAGTTAAGATCGTATAAGCCCACGTGTTTACGTCCTGGATCATGTGTATCATGCTTGATGCAATCAATTGAATAGTCCAGCAGTATCCTTCTGTATTCTTTGTCGAACTTCGTGACCATGTCGGGCGGCTTTATGTCTTGCATAAGATTGTCTTCGAGCATGGGAGCTGTGTTGGTCAATTGAAGCCTACAATCTAAGAGATTAGCTGAATATTCAAGTGTGACACTGGCGTCAATTTCTGATAACTTCCCAATCACATTACTATAAAGAAAAGAAATATCCTCTCTCACACTGTAGTATGACCTGTTAAGTGTATCAAGCATTGTGTATCTAAGAACGCTCATGAACTCGTCTATTTCTTCTTGCGAAAAGACGTTTGTAACAAACCATTCAAGTTCGTAATCACTTTCTTTGATCAACTTAGCGATTTTGGAGAATGTAGCGTGTAATTCCTCTATATTTTGTGTTCGGGCCTTAGCAAGCGTTTTCCATTTCGACAGAATAGACGGGATGCAAAACTGTAGCAACTGGAATTGTTCTTCTCGCCCTAAGAAACGTGGAACACATTCTAAAATCCTCCTTCCGGTCTCACCTGACATCCCTGTCTCACCTGATTTCCATTTCTCATATGTGCGTTGCAAGTACCTTCTTGCATTGTCTCCATATTTATTGCCATAGTAATCGGCGAATGCAACTAACTGCCACGCGCTCAGGCTAAAGAAACATTTCTTAACATATTGACGTGTATTGCTGGGAGTGGCATTGTAGTTATGAGAACGCCTGCGGCGTTTACGTCTTCTACGATAGTAATATCTTCCTCCTTGGTAGTATCTCATCTCTTTTGTTCACGCCATTCCCAAGGAGAAACTGGGTCTGACTCACTCCATATACCGATCCTGTCTTTCCCCGAGCATTCGTTTCTGCTTTTAGCATCTCATTGGAATCTGACCCTTTATATCTCCACGCAAACCCATTCTTGACTGATTCAATGTTAATCCATACTCCGTCACAATAAACATTTGCAACGAATCTTCCGTATCTTCCTTTTGTTATGTCTCTCAATTCAGTTTCTTTGCCTGATATATGTTTTTCCAACTCGGCTTTTGATTCCTTACCGTATGGCTGATCAATTTCAGGAGCGTCAATTTCTGCCAATCGAATATCCAATTCAATATTGTCACTTCCAATAACCTTGATCGTATCTCCATCAATTACTTTCGTAACATGAAAGAGAGCTGAAGGCCCAGCAGAAATATTAGTGTTTAGCGTATCACTTTCCTCCTCACGGCTTTTTGAGTCTTTCTTTGCATTGACGACAATGAATGATACGGCAACGGCGAAAATGACCAGAAAGCAGATAGATCCCCACACGATTAGGTTTTCATATTTCTTCTTGTTCGCCATTCTTGCAACGCATCCTTCCAGAGAATTCCCTTCCAATTCAAACCCCACAATGCCAAAAGCTCATCTCAATTTCAACTATATTCCGGCAGGTCCCGCACGCCGCCTCGAAAAATGACACCAAGAAACCAATCGCCTGCTTCGCAAACTCGTTTCTTCCTGCCCTTCGTTTCACAAACAGTTTTATCGGGATTTTCAAGAATCGTCTACAGCTAAATCCCGCAATGTCGCCGAATCCTATAGAACGCTCGTAAAACACGAAATTCCGCTCGAAAATAGGAAATCAGTACAAATACCCGTCTTTCACTGAGATCGCCTGTTAGAAACGCCATAAAGCGCCGTATCAGCCGTCTATCGACACGTCTGTAGCTTGCTTTGACCTCTGAAATGGCCTTTGAGCAAATAATGGACATCCCAGATCGGTACAGAGGTGAATCTCGATACGTTGATAACCGACGCACTCAAGACAAAAAGCATTCACGGCTGCCCTGAGACTTTTGCCGCTTACAGCTTTGCGATAGACACCTCTACACGTCTGCGGCATCTGATTTAACCGCATGTTGATTTGTTCCTGACGCATTGCTGTCATTACAACTTTCTTCCGGTTTCTTGTGAGTGTTGCTTCCATTTGAGATTTCCTTTCAAAAAAGTTAAGATTTGGTATTGATAAGTTCACTGGGATTTTCATAACTCCGACCAGTCAAAGAATCCCTTTGGTTTAGGTTTTGGTTTTGGTTTAGGTTTAGGTGTGGACTCAGATGGAGCGAAGACGGGACAATTGTGAACATCCGGATAAGTACAGCAATTATAGCCTCCACATGAGTCACATTTCTTACGTGAGGCCTTTTCATCTGCTCTCTAACATATCGAGACTGGTTGATTTTCCGCCGTTGTCTGATTTGATTTTTCTTTTTCATTTGTTTTGTCCTTTGAGAAAAAAGTAAAAAATGTTTATGTCAAAAAATGGTTAATTGGGAACGCCATAGAATTCTGATATATATTTGTTAGTGGTTGTTCTGTGTTAGTACCTCCAATTTGTAGGGAAATATGTGGATAGGTAGTTGGTGTAGATGGGTGGTAAGAAGGGTGGAATAGGGAGTGGATGTAAGGGTGGATTGTGTATTAACGGTTTTCGGGTATAGCTTGACTACGTAAAACCACTTCAAACACTGCTTAGAATAGTGTATTACGTATTTCCGTGTTATCCGAAAATAAAAAACCGCATACCTGCTATCCATACCGTTTCACCCAATCCGCAGCCGTACCTTTTGCCACGCCTGTTAATGCTGAAATATCTCCCCAGGATGCTCCCTTACTGCGTAAGCGCAACACATGGGGTAATTGTTCAAGTCGCCGTTCTTTCTTGTATCCCGGTCTGGGTTTCTTCTTAAGCCGTCCGCCTTTGTTACCCTTTGTCTGTTGGCCCCGTTTGGTTTGATAACTCCGAACTTCTTTCCAATGGGTATCAGGGTGCAGTACCGTTGCCAGTATTACTCCCTTGGTTGCGTTCCGCAAATCTTGGTATTCTGCATCGGTAGGTTGGACAGATGGGTTTTCTTTGGTGTTGAAATAGACGCTTCTGATAAACCGATCTGTACTCTCAGCTAACAGCACCGCTCCTTGTGGTATCGCCAGATCAGCAGCAGCCTCCCGATCCCCAGGTTCCTTCCACGAGCCCGATCCTACCCATTTGTACTCGCCGACAATGGTGATCCCATTCTCATGTGCGAATTTTCGCAATCTCGATAATTGTCCGTCCAGATTGCCTTTGTGGTCTTGGAATCTCTCAGATACCCGAGCGGTCAAGACAGCCTTCAGGTGGGGTTGTTCCCCGCGCAGAACATCGACATGCCTGATGAAATTACTTGCCTTGCCTGCTGGGCCTGATGGGTATTTCCCTTGCAGTCGGCGTTTTACCGATGCTCCGCGTTTGTGCTTGTTCTTTCTTCTGCGGTTGCTCATATTTTCCTTCCTCTCCATCACGCGGCAGGTATAATGATCGTTGTTTGAAAGGGGATATTGTTTCTAAAACCTGAAAGGGATTGCTTATGAAACGCTTTACACGTCGAGATTTTATGAAAGGTTCGCTGGCCGCAGGCGCCGGATTGGCGATGGCAAGTCCATTTTCCCGTGCGCGCCGAGCGAATGACACCATTCAGGTGGCGGTAGTTGGTATAAACGGCCGGGGGGGCGCGCACATCAGCGCATTCGGTGGCATGGACGGTGTGCGGTTGGCGGCGCTGTGCGATGTGGACAGAAATGTACTGACGCGTCGCGGCAAACCCTTCAAAGACCGCAACCAGCCGGTCGAGACCTACGTTGATATTCGCGAGCTGCTTGACGACAAGAATATCGACGCGATTTCCATTGCTACGACCAACCATTGGCACTCGCTGGCGACGATTTGGGCCTGCCAGGCGAACAAGGATGTTTACGTTGAGAAGCCGTGCAGCCATAACGTGTTCGAGGGCCGCCAGTGTGTAGAAGCTGCGGCAAAGTACAAGCGGATCGTCCAGCACGGCACGGGGAGCCGCTCCAGCAGCAGTTGGGCAAGACAGATCGCCGCCGTCCAGAGCGGAAAGTACGGCAAACTCCTGGTGTCCAAGGCCGCCGCTTCGAAAAATGGAAGAGGGCGGTGGGGCGTGGGCTTCCAGCCGACCAAGGAGCCGCCTGAGAATCTCGATTTCAACATCTGGCTCGGCCCGGCAAAGAAGCAGCCTTACCATGAGAACATAGTCCACTACAACTGGCACTGGTTCTGGGATTTCGGCAACGGAGAGATCGGCAACCAGGGCGTGCACCAGATGGACATTGCCCGCTGGGCCATTAAGGACTCTGTGTTGCCAATCAGCGTAATAAGCATGGGCGGCCGCTGGACCGAATCGACGCCCGGACATCCGCCGTTTACCGATCAAGCCGAGACGCCTAATTGCCAGTTGACCGTAATGGACTTCGGCGGGCCTTTGCTCGTGTTCGAGGTCATCAGCCTGGTTGACAAGGTGGGCCTCGACGGCAAGAAATACCCGCCGAACGTGGGCAATGAGTTCTACCTCGAAGAAGGCGCGATCAAGGGCGGCAAGTTCTATCCCAACGGTTCGACTGAGGGCGAGCCGCTGGTGGACGTCGATTTTGAGATGGGCCCCGGCGACAATTTCGAGAACTTCATCCACGGCATGCGCACCCGCAAGCGCGAGGATCTTAATGCCGACATCACCGAAGCACATCCGTCTTCGGCGTGCTGTCACCTGGGTAATATCTCTTACCGCGTGGGCGAGCAGGTATCGGGTACGACCAGGCCCGATGTACTCGACAAGCACGAGCAGATCGCAATATCCTGGGAGAAGATCCAGCAGACCGTCAAGGGCACGCTCGGCTACGACGTGGCGAAGAACACGTACCAGCTCGGGCCAATGCTGAACTTCAACCCTGAGAAGGAGCGATTCGTTGGCAACCGTTCGGCCAATAAACTGCTGACGCGCCCGTATCGCAAACCGTTCGTTGTGCCCAAAAGCGTTTAACGCCTGAGTTTCTGAAATACTATGCCGCCGACGATGAAGACGGCCCCGACCACGGTCGAGTGAAGGATCTGTTCGCCGAGCACGAAGTATATCACGATGAACGAGAGAAAGGGCACCATGTAGATCAGGCTGGTGACGCTCGCGGTGCTCTTGGCGAGCTTGAGGGCCTTTAGCCAGATGAGGAAGGTTATCCCCATCTCGAACAGGCCGACATAGGCGATGCCGAGAGCGCCCCTCAGACTCGGGGCCTGAAATCTGCCGAGGACCAGCATCAGCAATAGAACGTAGACGGACGCAAACGTGAAGTTCAGGAACAGTCTGACGACCTCGTCCTGTTTGTCCTTGAGATTATAGATCCAGTACATCGCCCAGGGGATCGAGCTGCCGGTGGCGAGTGCGACGCCGAGCGGATCGCTGAGTGTGAAGTTCAGGACATGTCCCTCGGTCGAGATAACCAGGACGCCGAAAAAGCTGACCAATATTGCGAGGATGTCCCTCGGATGAATTTTCTGCTTGAGTATGGGAGCCGAGAGCAGGACGAGCACAAGCGGCCAGACGAAGTTTAGCGGCTGGGCCTGTTGAGCGGGCAGTATCGAGTACGCTTTGAAAAGGACTGTGTAATATAGAAAAGGGCTGAGAAAGCCAAGAAATGCCGAACGTGCAAAATCATCTTTTGAAAGGGATTTTAACAGGCCAACCTTTCGGCAGAGCAATAAATGGAGAAATAGAGCGACGCTCGATACCAGCGAGGCGCCGAACAGAAGCGGCAGGACGGGCACGTTGAGCTGTTCGGGCGACAGGCATATCTTGAAGGCCGACGCGGAAGTAGACCAGAACAGCACAGCGAGAAAAGCAAAGAGGTAAGCCTTTTTCTGTCTTTCCATGAGTACCATTTCATAACGGCAGATCTCGACGCGACCAGATTATGCCGCCGAGAACGGTGGAGACTGCCAGAAGTGACAACAGGACGCACATGTCACCGATGGGCCAGCCGGGTGTGTCGAACATCGCGGGGCCGTCAACGTAATTGAAAATGGTCGTCGGCTCCAGCCATTTCATTCGAGGCCACCAGTCGGCAATAATCGAAATAAAATAGTTCACGACCAGATACCCAACAGTCAGCGAGACGGCAAGGCCCCGGCGAAAACACGCCGCCGCCAGCAGTGCGATCCCCCCGACGGCGCTGGCGAGCATTCCACCGACGATCGCTATTTTGAAGAAGAAGTACAGTGGGACTTCTTGATAGAAGTCGTACAACATGGTTGCGACGACTGTACCGGTGAACATTACCAGGACAAGTGCATACATGCCTGCGACGGTGATCAGTCCCGCGCAGATATAGATGTGCGTCTTTGTGGTTTGCCGACTCAGTATCAGTTCCATGGTTCCTCTCTGGACTTCGCCGGCAAGCAGAGCGGTTGGGACACCAACGGCATAGAGCATATACAAGAGCAAGACGAAGGGTTCTTGATAACCGATTGCGATCAGCCCGGCAAGATTCGCAACCTCCAGGACCTCTCCGCCTATGAACGCTTTGAAAAGATCAGGAAGCTTCTCCATATACAGAAGTAGGGCCTTGACGCGCTCATTGTCATGCACAACGCCGCAGATAGCTATTTGAAAAATGAATATCATAAATGCAATCAGGCACCAGGCCGGCAGGATGCGGAGCGTCCAGAACCGCAACAAGCGAAATGGAAACGGAGAACGGTTGTTGTCACTCATAACCGGCCTGCCTTTTGGTAATACTGAATGAAAGCGTCTTCCAGTGACGTCTGCGGTGTGGCGATGCGGGCGACCGGGAAGCGGGCGAGCCATTTCAACACAGCGTCGGCAGAGCCGTGGTAGGCAACGTGCAGCGATTCCACATCCTGCTTGATCACCCGTATCCCGTCGATGTGATCGGCAGGCAGGCGGGGGACTTTGGCTCCTTTGGCGAACCAGACTTTAAGATGTCTTTCGCCTTGCTGGACTATCTTTGAAACAGGGGCCAGCTCGACCAGGCGGCCCTCGCGCAGGATGGCCGCGCGCCCGCATACGGCTGCGACCTCGCTGAGATCGTGAGAGGACAACAACACTGTCGCGCCGGCATCTGCAACCTCGCGAATCAATTCCAGCACGACCTGTCGAACCAGCGGGTCGAGCCCGATTGTGGGCTCATCCAGTATGAGCACCTCGGGCTGATGCTGAAACGCGCAGACGACGCCGACCTTCTGACGGTTGCCCTTTGACAGCGAGCCGACTCTCCGATTCAGGTCGAGGTCGAGTCTCTCGGCCAGTCTCTCCTGTCTCCCGGCTATGTTGCCGTCGCCGCCCAAGGCGCCTAAGATTCCAAGTGACCTTCGCGCCGTCAGCCTGGGCCAGATGCGGAATTCACCGGGCAGATAGCCGATACGGGCATGTTGAGTAGCTCGGCCCGCCACTACGCGCTCGCCCAACAGCCGGCACTGGCCTCGCATAGGTCTGAGCAGTCCCATCAAACAACGTATAGTTGTGGTCTTGCCTGATCCGTTCGGTCCGAGATAACCGAAAATCTCGCCTCTTGCGATGTCGAAAGACAGGTCCTCGACGCCTCTGGCTGAGCCGTAAAACTTCGTCAGCATTTTGACTTCTATTGGTTTCATGAAAACCATGCCCCCGGAGGTGTTGCAGCGGCCACCGTGGTTCATTATTCGTAGTTTGACGAAATTGCCTTTGCGACGTTCTCGCTAATTGTGCCGGCTTGCAGAAGGGTGTTGACCGATTCCAACATTGTCACCATTCCGAGCTTTTTGCCTGTTTCGATCACGGACCTCAGGAAGAATCCACCTTTTCTTCTTATGATGTTCTTTGCGGCGTTTGTCACTATCAGCACCTCGCAGGCGACTCTTTGTCCGCCGTCCACTGTTGGGATCAACTCCTGGTGAATCATGCCCTGGAGAGATTCGGCCAAGAGAAATCTCAACTGGCCTTCGTCCGTGGCGGTGGCGTAGCTCAAGAGCCTTTCTATGATCTTGTCGATAGATATGACGTGTAGTGTGGAGAATACCAGGACGCCGGTCTCGGCGGCAGTCAGGGCAATCTTGATGGTCTCGTAGTCTCGCATCTCGCCTATTGCGATAACGTCGGGATCCTGTCTCAGGGCGGCTCTCAATCCGCTATGGAAAGACCGCGTATCTCTTCCGATTTCTCTTTGCCTTACAATTCCGACCTTGTTCGTATGGACGTATTCGATCGGGTCTTCGATGGTGACAATATGCCTCTCAGAACTTGCGTTTATATGATCTATCATTGAGGTCATCGTCGTTGTCTTGCCCTGGCTCGTGCTTCCGGTTATCAGCACCAGTCCCTTGGTTCTTTGGGCCAGGTCCTTGACTATGTCGGGCAAGTACAATTCATCGATCGTCTTGGGTCTGGTGGGGAGAATTCTGATTGTCGAGCCTACTTCGCCGTTAAAGTAGCCGATGTTTATCCTGTATCTTCCGGCGCTGTCGGCCAGCATCAGGTCGTAATCCAGGTTCTTCTCGAACTGGGCACTCTGCTCTTCGGTCAGCAGCTCCAGCGATATCTCCCGGCTCTGTGCCGCAGTCAGTTTCTCCTTCGTGATGGGGACAAGTTTGCCTCCGACCCTGAACATAATCGGGGCGCCTGCACAAACATGTATGTCAGTCGCCTGCTGCGCTTTTGCGTGTTCCAGGAGTTGCTTCCTGCTTATCATATAACTCGATTCTGTACCTGCCGTCGCCTTTGAGAGTCTGTCTGCCGCGCGTGCACGAGCTATTTATTTGAACTTCCGCCTCGCCGTCTGATAGTGTGCCTATAGTGACGCCCAAAGCGGAGCCGCGAATATCCATTCTGCCTGCGTCCAATTCTATCGTCTTGTCGAGAATTTCGCCACCTTCATTTTCTATATTTTGTTTTGCCCATCCCAGACCGCTAGCGAGCAGGTTCCGTTCGCACGCCCTCAGATATGCCGTATGCGACTGAAACTGCATCGTGTTCGCAATGCCGGCTAAAGCGAACATTTGGATTCCGATCACGGCGAGCACCGTTATCACAAGCACCAAAACAAAACCGTTTCGCTTTCGTCTCTTCATCTTTGTATCAGAGCCTTTCCAAACGAACCCGCGAAATAAAGATGCGAATTGGCCATTTTCTCTTTCCATTGACCTCGAACGTTCTGTTCTATGTGGGCTTTGGTCTCCACGGCGTAACCTTTGCCGTCTCTTGCCCAAACTCGCCACCGTATTTTGGCATGGGGCAGCGACCAGACTCTCGGCTCTTGAGCCTCGCCCTGGCGAGTGCCTGTTAACTTGCGTCTGATCACCTGGCCGTCTTTAAGCTGGTAGCTGATCACACCGGCCTCCAGCGCAATCAGGAGCATATTATCATTTGCGGCATGCTCTGCGAACGACCCCGGCAGTCCTTGCGCTCGGTCACTGTCTTGCCGCAACTGCTCTAACATATTGAGCAGTATCGTGTTCTCCTGTGCAACGCTGTAGGACTTTGGGATGTCCCTGATGAGCGTCCTGAACAAGCCGCCAATGATAAGGAGCACAAATGGAAGAACCATTATTACCACCAGCATTTCCACCAAAGTAAAGCCTTTTCGCATAGTTATCACTTCCCTTCGGCAGGGGGGGCGCCCCCTGGAAAATATCTGGACAACTGAATTTTGACTTCTTTGCGGAAGCTCTTGCCGACCGCTGTTACCTCCACCAATTCCATTGACAACCATTGACCTGTCCCGGGTGATTTCTTGATAGAGATACTGAGATTGGACCAAAGCCGGGCAAAATCTTCATCAGGGATCGGCCCGCCCGTTGCGGCCATGCTTTCAAGTTCCGCCTGCGCGGCCGCTATGCATTGCTGTCTAACCAACTGGTAGCGATTGAACTTTGCGAATCCGTGTAGTGACAATGCCAACCCTGCCACGAGGATTCCCAGGATGGTCATTGAAACCGTTATTTCGGTCAGCAAGAAACCTTCATGTCTCTTGTTCTTACCAGACATAAGCGTGCTCCAATTGCGGCCGTTACGGCGTCACCAACTCCGTCAGATTATTGATAACCATAATGCCGGGCGAAAATATCGCGTATACGACAAATCCTACTGTTGCTCCCAAAACAAGCATCACGCAGGGCCAAATTATGAACCTGGCCAGGTTGACGCAGTAGCTGTAATTCGAGCGATAGAACGACTCAAGCGTTTCCAGGATCGACAGAGTATTGCCCTGGTTGACCTTCTCGTCAAAGGCCCAGGCCAGGGGAGAGCCTAATTTGCTTTCGCGGATTGCGGCGGCGATGCTATCTCCTCGCTCTACTTTCTCCAGGCACCTTCGCAGCCGCTTTTTGAAGCAATTGTTCACATCCAGACCGATCGTATTATCGATGGCGTCATTGACTGTGCAGCCGGCATTGAGTGACAACCGCAGAAGCTCCACAACTTGTATCAACGAATAGTTCTTTTCGAAGCGGTGCAGAATTGGCAAATGCCATTTGACAAAGTCGGCAATTCGAGAAAGCAGATAAGGCTCCTTCGGTCGGCGGGGCCTGAATCTGGCATATATCGAAAGAGGAGCCGCCACGAGCACTATAAGTGCGGATGCCAGACCGAGTAGCCACCCATAGTCGAGCGCAACAAAATGAAATATCCCAATCAGCAGTCGAGTAGTCGGCGGCAGTGGTCCGGCGACCATTTCTGACAGCACAGTTTTGAATTGTGGCATCACAAACAACATGATTCCGAACAGCATGAAAAACATGAAGACCATTAATATCACAGGATACAGTGGGTGAATCGGTCGGATCTTTCTGCTATCATCGGCCCTGGTCACCATATCGGCTTCGATTGCTTTGATCGCAAACGGAAGCTGGTCGATCCGCTCGCCGGCAGCTATCATCGCCACCGCATGCCCGGGACACTTTGGATAGCCCCGTTTGATAGCTTCACTCAACGAGTACCCTTGAACCAGCCATTTTTGAATTCGCAGCAGAATTCTCGAGCGGTCATCTGCAAACCCGCTGGCGGCTGATTCCAGGGCCATGGGCAGCGGCAGATTCTGCCTCATGCTCGCGCCAATTGTTGAAATGACGTATGCTGCCGTCGCATGCTGCGATGTCAGACGATAGGCTATGAGCGAGCCGAGCAAAAGCGCCATAAACACAATGCCGGTGACGCCAAGGGGAGCGAAGGCGCCGCACGCAACCACAAATAAGGTCAAAGCCATCAATGTCACTAAAATCCATTTCGAGTATGTTTGAGACCAGTGATCGGAGTCAGGATCGCGTCTTGATGTTGCTACAGTAATGAGCGTTGCCAGGCAAATGAAAGGTGCCACTACCATAGCCGCATAGTCTTCTTCGGCGGCGACGAGGACGAATAACGTTCCGGCAATAAATGGCGATGTCACCAAGGCGATGGCCGGCTCCTTGCGCCCGAGGTATATATACAAAGCCAACAAGAGTATCGCTACTGTTGCAAACATATTCTAACCCGAAGCAGATAAACTCGTAATAACACTTATCATGGGCAAAAACATTGCCAGGATGGTCATCGCTATAAAGCATCCCACGCCAATGATCATGGCAGGCAGCAGAACCGCCTGTAGTCTTGACTGGCCGCACCGTGCCTGCTCGGCATACATCTGGCCGAGACTGTAGAGATTGTCCTGCAGTTCATTGCGCTGCGTGCCCAACTGGACCGAATACAAAAACAGCCTTGGTATCAGCTTACAGGATTGTCCCGCCTCCAAGATATTATCCCCGCGCTCGAGGTGACCGGCGAGTATCTCGCTTTCAAGGATAAGAGTTTCGCTTCCCGTTGCGCCGGAACTCAATCTCAGAGACGCAGGCATGTCGGAACCGGACGCTACCATGATCGCCATCGCTTCGGCCATCCTGCAGAGCACGCTGCTGCGGTAAACTCTGCCCACGACCGGGACGTTTAGAAAAAGCGATTCTTTGAATCTGCGTCCGGCCGCTGACCGCGAAATCATCGTGAACAGAACAATTATTGCGGCAAAGAACGATCCGGCAATTATCCAAAAAGGCACCACATTCTCAGCCAGGTTGAGAAACAGCCTGGTTAGGGCCGGCAATTGGCTCCCGGTCATTTCGCTGAGTATCGGCCCGAACTGCGGGATCACGAACAAGAACAGACCTGTTAAGATGACCGTAGCGAGAGTCAAGATGACGGCAGGATAACTTATCGCTTCAAAGATGATTCTTCTGGTCTGAGTGGCCATCTCCAGGTGCCGGTTGAGGCTGGTCAACATTTCATTCAATCTGCCTGTTTCCACCCCTGCTTTTAGTATTCGCCCGTATAGAGGCGGAAAACGCTTCTGTCTCTTCTCAAATGCGTCTTCGATACTTACGCCCGCCTCGAGTTCATCGGCGATGGCATCGACGAGTCTGTGCATCGACTTTGAGCCGACATCGTTGGCGAGTTCTCGCAGGCCTTTCTCGAGGGGGATGCCGGCCTTGGTTATCGACGCCAACTGCTGGTTGAAGAGCATAAACTCATTCCTGCCGATGGCTGTCTTGGGTTTCTGGAGCGTGGCCTTGTCGAGGGAGTTTACAACAAGCTGCATCTGTTTGAGCAGCTCATCCGCTTCGTCGCGCGAGCCCGCCTCAATCGTGCCCTTCATCAACCTGCCCGCCGATGTCAGTGCATTATACTTGAATGTTGCCATATTGTGTTCCTTTTAACTGCCGATAGCGCGGAAGTACTTCGATTCGCATTCTTTCAGGTTCAGCAGATACCGCATCACGTCTCTGGTTTCCGCCCGCTTCGCAGGCACGACCTTCCCTTTATGCGGGCCATTCAAAGCAGCAGGCAAATCCGAGTCAAAACGTATGTTCAAGATCATCAATATCACTGTTGGCGGTCCGATACTATTCCACACACTGTATTGAGTTCCTCTCGGGTCGTAACACCCTCGTCGACCAGGCGTTTGCCGTCGGCGAACATAGTAGTGTGGCCCTTATCTCTGAGGACTTGTTCAAGCTCATCCAGGTCAGCCTTGGCCAGGATGGCTTTCCGCAACGGGCTGTTCAACTGAACGATCTCTGCGATGAGCGCCCGGCCCCTGTAGCCGGTGTTGAAACATTCATCGCATCCCGTTGCCTCGTACTCTGGTTGCCAGTCTCCACCCTCTGTCTTCTGTTCGCCGTCTGCTGATTTCCTGCACTTTTCGCAGAGTTTCCTGACCAGTCTCTGGTTGACGACGGCCGAGATGCTTGATGTCACCTGGTAAGGTTCGATTCCCATCTCCAGCAGGCGCAGCAATGCCCCGGCGGGCGAGCCGCTGTGCATCGTGCTCATTAACAAGTGTCCCGTGAGTCCTGCTTCAACAGCGATCTTGGCGGTCTCGGCGTCTCTGATTTCTCCGATCATCAGAACCTGCGGGTCCTGCCTGAGCAGTGAGCGCAGAGCCGTGGGAAACGTCATCTGTCCGTGCGGCGTAATCTGAACCTGTGTGGCGCCATCGATTCTGATCTCCACGGGGTCTTCGAGCGTCACGACGCTCTTTCCGGTGTAAGATTTCAGGATGTGCCTCAAAAGGGCGGCAAGTGTCGTGCTCTTACCGCTGCCCGCCGGGCCGGTCAGCAGCAAAACGCCCTGGTTTTGGGCGGTGATGTCTCTCAATGCCGAGTATGTATCCTCTGAGAAGCCCAATTGTCCCAATTCCATAAGCTCGGTGTGGTTGTAGAACAACCGCACAACCGCCCGCTGGCCGTGGATCGTGGGGAAAATCGCCAGCCGCTGGTCCATAACCTGGCCATTGCTGCTTTTGCTGATCTCGATCCGCCCCTCCTGCGGTATATCGTTGCGATAGGTGAGAAGCCCGCCCAGGACTTTGAGCCTGGCAACTACATTATCAGATAACGCCTTCGGCAGTTTTTCGACCGTGCTCAGTACCCCGTCGAGGCGGTATTTCACCTCCAATTCGGCGTTTCCAGGCTCGAAATGGATATCGCTGGCGCCGTGTTCCACAGCTCTGGCGAGCAAATCGTCGACCAACGACACGACATCACCCGCATCCTTGGATTTGTAAGAGTCTTTTTTAGAATGGTTTGCATCCATGTTTTTACTACCAGATCTTGATCAATCCTGGATCATTCAATTTGCGGCTTCAGAACATAAGACGTGTGGGCACCCCAAAACGTTAACCAAAAAAAGCAGATTATTCCTCTGTACTCGGAGGATTTCTGTTAACATATCATGAGGCGCTGCGTCTTATAAAGATAGAACAGGGTAAGACAACGGAAATGGGCATCTATGTTTGGTAAGGCCGCAACCTGCGGATCACTTTGGGATTTTGCCGTTACCGAAACCGTCGCCGAGAGCCAGCGGTGGATACTCACCGCTATGTGCAAGCACGGCCAGGAGTTGGTCACCATGCTCTGGCGCATACTGGGTAACGAGCAGGACGTCTGTGACGTCTACCAGGACACTTTCCTGCAACTGGCCCATCATGAAGGGGGACGAAAGCCAAGGTATGTCAAGGCATATGTTTTCCGTACAGCGAACAACATAGCGATATCGATAGTGAGGCGCAGGATCGTTGAAAGAAAAGGCCTGGCCGCGCCCGTTGCAGGCCGAAAAGCCATGAACTCGCCGGCGACCGAGCTCGATGCCAAGTGTTTGCAGGAGGCTCTGAGAGATTGCATCGCTCAACTGCCGGAACATCTGAGGGACGTCGTTATGTTGCGCGACTTAGGGGAATTATCTTACCCTCAAATAAGCAAGATATTGGGCATATCAACAGGGACGGCAAGAGTTTACAGGTGCAAGGCAATCCAGATACTGTCGGTGCGGATGAATAAAGAAGAATGAAGATGGCAAGAGCAAGAGTAGACAATAAATGCAGACGAATTCGAACCTTATTATATACGGCTGCAAGCAAGCGTCTTGGTCCTGACGCGGGCTGGTTTCAAAAGCACGTTGCCGGATGTCCGAGATGCCGGCGGCGACTGGCCGCATCCCGCAAAGTCGATCTGGCGTTTTCGCTTGTGAAAACTCAACCTCACAAGCTTGATCTGATGGCGCGCGCAAATGCCCGCGCGATCGCCGTGCTCAAGCACAGCTTGCGCGCCGAGCCGGAGGTTCCGAATCTCAAGACAAAGTTGCCCGAGCCAAAGCTGCTGGAGATGTTCCGTGGGTGCGGGCGCTCTGTCGCAAACGCCGCGGCCTGTGTGGCAATACTGCTTCTAATGAAGATTGGTGTTCTGTCCTCGATGAACCAGTTCCATTCGACCGGCCAGAAGGGCATGGAGCAATACTACACCTTACGCATTGGCAAAGATCTGGCCGGCGAGATATTTACCCAGGACGCAAAACAACCATCATCTGCAGACTCTGACGGAGTTTTCGGTGTTTAGCAGCGTGCCGAGCGGAAAACGCTGCAGATAGTCTCGATAATCATTTCAGTTCGGCAGCCTCAATTCAACCGCATCGATACAAAGTGCCTTCAGGCGCAGAAAAAGTGCCTTTTATCGCCGCGGACCGGTTTGATGCGCTGGAAATTATTACGTATAGTTTAGTTAACGGCGTTCATGGAGGCACTGTATGCCTGCCTGTGGCGGCGGTGCGTGGTCCCGCCCTGGAATGCACGTCGTCGGCTCCCCTGAACAGGAGCGTTTTACTTCAAGTCAGAGGCATGAAACTGTCTAAGTTGGGGGCATTGTAATAATCATGGCTGGAATTTTTGGATTCAAACGCAGAGGGCCGCGGTCAGGCGGCAGCCAAGTTACCGGCTACACAGATGATGGTTGCGACGAGGAAATCAGCGGTCTGTCACAGCTTTATTGCCCGGAGCAGGATAGTGTCAGTCATACCCGACATACCCGAGATGTGGCGGATGTCCTGTCCGAGGCCGGTAGAATCACCGGCGATCAACTTTCTCAAGTGAGGCAGATACAGAAAGAAAAGCCAAATTGCGATATCTTCGAGACAATCCGGAATCTGAAGCTGGTCGACGAACCGGATATCTCTATGGCCCAGGCCGGTTTATACGACATGGAGTTTCGCAGGATCGAGCCGGAACAGGTTGATAAGAGGGTATTTGACAAGCTTGATCTGGACTACGTGAGAAGTAACCGCATCATGCCCATATCGGTCCGAGGCGATACCCTCATGGTTGCGACCAGCCGGCCCGCCGATCTATTTATCATCGAGGATGTGAAACGGCAAGCTCAGATGAATGTTGAGACGGTCGTCTGCCTGGAAGAGGACATAGATAAGGTCTGCGAAGCCTTCAATGGTGAGAGGATGGACTGCGATCTTGATGATATTATCAATGATATGACGGATGTGGAGATTGTGCACGACCAGGAGGATGAGTCCGAGGACCTGGAGAAAATGGCGGGCCAATCACCCGTTATCAAGTTCGTCAATTATCTGATCAGCAACGCAATACGTGAAGGCGCCAGTGACATTCACATCGAGCCCAAAGAAAGATTCATGAGGACGAGGTATCGCATCGACGGGGTGCTCTTCGAAATGAAACAGTCGCCTTTGAAGATGCACCCGGCGATCGTCTCACGCGTCAAGATTATGGCCAATCTGGACATTTCGGAAAGGCGGCTGCCTCAGGACGGCAAGATCAAGGTTTCCGTCGGCGGCAGGGCGATCGACCTGCGAGTATCGACATTGCCTACGAACCACGGAGAAAAAGTCGTTATTCGTGTGCTTGACAGCAAGTCGATTTGCCTGGGTCTCGATAAGCTGGGTATGGAGCCCGATGCGATGGCCACTTTTAACGGGCAGATAACGCGGCCTCACGGGATATTGCTCGTTACGGGCCCGACCGGTTCGGGAAAGAGCACCACGCTGTACACGGCTCTGGGTCAGATGGACGGTGAAAAGTTGAATATCTCGACTGTTGAGGATCCGGTTGAATACCAGCTTGATTTCTGCAACCAGGTCCAGATCAACGACAAGATCGGTCTGGATTTTGCCACGGCACTGCGGAGTCTACTGCGTCAGGACCCGGACGTGATAATGATAGGAGAGATTCGCGATAATGAGACCGCCCGCATTGCGGTGCAGGCGGCTTTGACCGGGCACCTGGTCCTGTCGACATTGCACACAAACGATGCGGCCGCGAGTATTACAAGATTGGTCGACATCGGTATCGATCCGTATCTGATAGCGGCTTCGCTCAACGGTGTGCTTGCACAACGATTGGTCAGGAAGATTTGCCCGGAGTGCAAGCAGGTGTCCGATGTATCCGAGAATGTCGCTCGATACGCGGCGAAGGCGGGAATTAAACCGAAGCAGGTTCATTACGGGGCCGGTTGTGACAAGTGTCGGGGCTCAGGGTATCTGGGGCGAGTCGGCATTTACGAGCAGTTGGTTGTCGATGAACAGCTCAGAGACATGATTAACAAGGACGCATCGGTGAACAACATGCGTCGCGTCTTTCATGAGTCAGGCCGACGGAGTTTGTACGACGACGGGATCGTGAAGGTAAAGCGGGGTCTGACGACAATTGAAGAGGTTCTGCGGGTGACCGAAGTGTACGGTCAGAATGAGAATGAAGTCTTTGTCGAGAACATCGGTTCCGATTAGTGACCGAAACGCGGCTGTAACAGTGTGGAATGTTTGTAAAGCTGAAGGTCAGTGATTAGAACCCGGAATTATGCGTAAGAATCTAACCATCATTGCTTCAATACTGCTTGTTATAGGGGGTGCTGCGCTCTGTTGGGTCCTCGCCGAAGAGAGGAAGGACTCAGAGCAAGCTGCTCATTACAAGTCGAACTACAGCACTGAGAGAGACGATTACGTCAAACGGTATAATGAGTGGTTGCAGACGCCCCCACAGGAGCGTGCCGAGCTGCCCCTTCTGTTGGACGAGAACGGCAAGATCAAGACGAGAGAGCAATTGTGGCAAGAGCAGCAGGGAAGGCTCAGGGCCGACCTTGACAAACTGGCTACGGGTGAAATAACCGCCCCTCCTTCTTTTGCCGATGTTCTGTATGGCGAGAGCTGGCAGACCGAGTTGAGCGAATACGACAAACGCAAGGAGCGGCAGGCGTTTGTCTTTACCGGTTCGATCGTGTGTACATCCATGGGAGGGCTGGTCTATGCCTGGTGGCTGTTGCTGTGGGCGGGTCGTCTTGTTGTCAAAGCTGCATCCGGTTTGAAGCGATCATTCAGACGCCTGCGCTGCACTGCCGGGCAAAATGATCAAGAGAAGCCGGAGCCGGCAGATGCTGAAGATGTGCTGCCGGAACAGAAGGCCGGTGAACAACAAGGCCAGCCTGCCCAGCGTGCGAGAATCTCTGTAAAACCGGTAACTCCACCAGCCGGTGAACGCGAATGCAGGCCCATGGGAAGCGTGACTCAAAGGCCCAGAACTACCAGAGAAAGAGAGAAAATTACTGTGTTGATGTCGGATGAGAAATCCAGTGATACTAAAACGTCCACGGGAGGCGCAAGGGAGTTTCAGGCCGTCCCTGAGCAGTCGAAGCCGATCGACAGCACACTCACTGATCTGACTCAACAGGTTTCGGCGATTCGCGAGTATGCCGCTAGCCAGCAGGACCGACTGGAAAAACTCCAGGACGGGTACGACTGGAATATAATCAGAACCTTCTGTCTGCGAGTAATCCGTGCAGTTGACAATCTTGAGAGCCAGATTGCCCAACTCAAAGACGAAGACGCCGAGACGACACATCTCGAGCAAGTAAGGGACGAATTGATTTTTGCCCTGGAGTCCAGCGGCATCGAGCAATTCGAGCCGGAAACGGACAGTGAATATCGCGGGCAGGAAAGGTCAGCGGAAGCCATTAAAGAAAAGCAAGGCTGTGATGATCCCGAGCAGGCGGGCAAGATTGCTAATGTCATTCGGCCGGGTTATCAGTATTTTATTAACGAGGGAAACGTCAAGATAGTGCGTCCGGCTCAGGTCAGACTATATGCTTGACTGTTGAATGGTAAATCGAGCCACAATACAGGGGGTGCAAAATGGCTAATATAGTGGGAATAGATCTCGGCACAACTTTTTCAGCGTTGGCGATTCTAAATGCTATCGGCAAGCCGGAGATAATCCCAAATACGGATGGTGAAAGACTGACGCCATCCGCTATCTTCTTCGATGAAGAAAACTCTGACATAGTCCGGGTAGGGATCGAAGCGATCAATTCACGGCATCTGAATGCCGAGAGATCCGTCCGCTGGATAAAGCGCCAGATGGGAGATGCGAGCTATCGCAAGAACATTGACTCGAAGGACTGGACGCCCGTGGAATTGTCCGCTTTGATCTTGAAAAAGCTCAAGCAGGACTGCTCGGCCGAGAATAACGAGATTCATGACGCCGTTATTTCCGTCCCGGCGCACTTTGACGAAGTCCGCAGGAAAGCGACCATGGATGCCGGCACTATGGCGGGTCTGAACGTGATTGGGATTGTCAACGAACCCGTGGCGGCGGCACTGTACTATGCCACCACGCGAGAAGTTTCCGGAAGGGTGCTGGTATACGACCTCGGCGGCGGTACATTTGATGTGACCATATTGGACGTCAAGGGACATCAAATGAGTATCGTCTGCTCACAGGGCGACCATGCGCTCGGCGGTGTTGACTTTGACCGCAAAGTGCTGGAGCTGCTGGAACAGAGCTACCGGGACAAATTCGGTGCCGAGCTGATCGACTCCGATGAGGACAGGGCGAAGTACGAGGATGAGGCCGAGGATATCAAGAGGACATTGTCGCGGCGCAACGTTGCCAAGATTATGCTCTACGGCCCGGCGGGCAATATGCGCGTGGAAATAACGCGCGATATGTTCGAGCAGGCCATTTCCGATCTGATGAATCGAGCCGACATTCTGGTCGAAGTGGCCCTCGAAGAGGCGGGGGCCGAACCAAGCGCGATAGACAAGGTTCTGTTGGTCGGCGGCAGCACGCGGATACCGTTGATCCGGCAGCATCTGGAGAAGATGTTCGGGTTTGCTCCGGAGACGGCGGTCAATGTCGACGAATGTGTCGGACTCGGCGCAGCGCTGCACGCCGGGCTGGTGATGCTGAGAGAAAAACCCGAAGCCGTGCCGCCGGGCATTTCCAACGGGCTCAAGGACATCAATCTTACCGATGTCTGCAATCACAGCTACGGCACCGTTTGTGCTCCTCTCGACAAAGAGACCGGCCGGCGCGTGATTGCCAATCGCATCATTTTGAACAAGAACATGCCTGTGCCCTGTGAAGCATCGCAGACATTCTACACGCTTACCGATGGTCAGTCGGAACTTGAGGTGACCATCACCCAGGGCGAAGACACCGACGTTGAGTATGTAAAGAAGGTCGCGACACACAAGTTTGAGCTGCCTCCTGACAGGCCGGCGGGCTGTCCCATCAAAGTCACTTACGGCTACGACGTGAACCAGAGGATGCACTGCAAATTCGAAGATGTCCAGTCGAGCAAAGTTCTTGAGGTCGATCTTAGTCTGGACCGGGACGGAAGTATGTCGCAGAGCGAGACAACGCAGAACCAAGAGCGGCTGTCTGCCGTCGGCAGGTCAAGAGTCGAGTAACAACATGTGCGGGTACTTGGATGAGCAAAGTTCTGATTTCACTTTCGATACTGCTGGTGGCGCCTGCCACGGCTGCGATTTCTTCCGGCTTGATCAGCCGCTCCGGAATTAGGGCATTGGTGAACCGTCTCAAGCTTAAAGGGTCGATTTGCCTTTCAGTACTCGCGAGATTGGCCAATGGCGTTAAGTCCAAAGACTTGGTCGGTCAATTAAGACAGGCCGGCTCATTCGGCGACTTTACATCCCGGATCTTGCGTGACGCCAAACCTGACCCCGGTCAAAATCTATACGCGCCGCTCGATATGAGCATCCTCAATTGTCGCGTCCGCATTATAGAGCTGAATGACGGCAATGCGGTCATTGACGCCTTTGCCGTGGAAATCTGCGGCACGATTCGCGCCCCGGAGGACATGCGGAACGCGACCCTGAGAATTTCGATCCTGGATATTACCGACGGATCTGCCGAGGCCAAAGCGGTGCGGGCCAGGAACCCGCAGGGCGCGCCGTCGGGCAAATCCAACGGCTCTGAGTTCTGCTACGTGGCCGAACTCGGCAGACTCCCGCGCCAGACCACAACTCTGGATGATTGGACTTGCGTTGCCCGGTTGCACAGTGACGGACAGGAATTCTGCCGCAGAGGGAAAAGAACGTTGCGATTCGACACGTCAATACTATCGGCCGACGGGGGCCTGGAGTTTGCTCATGCCTGGTGTACGTTCGTCTATGACAATCCCATGCCGGGCTACGTCGATTTGCAGGAAAACGACGAGAGGACAAAGGTCCTTACCGTTGCCCTGGCCTTCGCCGTCAGTGCTGCCGACGGCAAGCTGTACGACTGCGAGGTTGAACTCATACAGAACTGGGCAAGAGATAACGTTCTGGAAAGTCGGGCGCAAACGTCCGATCAAGCCCGCGGTAAGCTTGAGAAGGCTTTGAGCACTACCGTTGCATTCTTCAGCAAAGGCAACAAACTCGACACTTGCAGACTTTGTGAGGAAGTCGTTGAAATTGCGCCGGTTGGGCACCGTTACGAGATTCTGGACCTTTGCCTGCGCGTAGCACAGGCTAACGGCTCGGTTGCCGCTGAGGAAATGGCTATCTTGAAGGACCTGGCGAGCTGGCTTGAAATCGACCGAGAGAAGTTCCGCACCATGGTGGAGAAAATCCTCCCGCTCGATATGCACGAGGTCATGAATATAAATGACCTTCTCGGAATCACCTCGGATATGAGCAAGGAAAAGACTCGCAAACACCTCAACAAAGAATACAGTAAATGGAATTCCAGAGTAACAAGCGCCAACCCTGAAATTCAGACCCAGGCCGACCAGATGCTCAAGATCATCGCAGAGGCCAGAGGCCAATACGTATCCGCCGGCCGGTAATCTCCACACAAAGTACACCCTCAACAACATATGACATCTCTTAAAGACCTTATTGCCTGGACTCGGTCATTAGGTTATCATTGGCGCCATGAAGATTGTAACTAAGGCAACTGTTGCAGTTGTTGTCCTTGTGGCGGTGTCCGTGATTCTCGTCTTGATCGTGGTTCGTCCGCCCCAAGCGGGCGACGAGCAGATTGCCCCAGAGTCCGCTCGGCCAAAAGCAAAGATCTGGGAGGGGCGAGATTGGCCCATGTTCCACGGCGGACAGGGCCTCCTGGGCCGGGCGCCGGGGACGCTGGGCGATTCGTTGGAACTGCTCTGGAAATTTGAAACGACCGACCAGATCAAATCCTCGCCGATTGTCGTCGATGACGTCGTCTACGTAGGCTCATCCGATGCGAACATGTACGCGATTGATTTTGAGACCGGCAATCAGATGTGGAAGTACCAGAGTCCGGACGCAATCGAGGCGACGCCGTGTGTGGTTGAAGGTTCGGTTTATGTGGGATGCTCGGACGGCTTTCTGTACGCTCTGGATGCGAAAACCGGTTCGTTCAAATGGAAATACGAGACCGAAGGCGAGATTCTCGGAGCGGCCAACTGGATGCGCTCGCCGGACGGACGGAGCTTGTGGATACTCGTGGGAAGCTATGACAACAGGTTGCATTGTGTCGATTCGACGAACGGCCAAGCCGTCTGGACGTATGAAACGGACAACTACATAAACGGCTCACCCGCCGTCGCCGATCAGAAAACAGTCTTCGGCGGCTGCGATGCGATAATCCACGTAGTGTCGCTGACCGATGGCACGAAGGTGGCAGGCATTGACGGCGGCTCGTACATAGCGGGCTCGGCCGCATTTCTCGACGGCCAAATCTACGTGGGCAATTACGACAACGTGTTTGTCAGAGCCGATATCGCTACCGAAAAGATAGTGTGGGAATACGCCGAGAGCGATTCGCCGTTCTTTTCGTCGCCTGCGATTGGCGAGGACGTCGTCATATTCGGAGGACGCGACAAACGGGTGCATTGTGTCGGTCGCGATGACGGGAAAGTCGTCTGGACGTTCCAGACATTGGGCGAGGTAGACAGTTCGGCGGCTATCTGCGCCGACAAGGTGGTCATAGGCTCCGAGGACGGTCGGCTCTACGTGCTGAGTCTCTCTGATGGAACCAAGATCTGGTCGTATGAGATAGGCCAGCCGATTACGTCGTCGCCGGCGGTGGTCGCCGGCAAGATCGTGGTGGGCTGCGACGATGGTTACGTGTACGCATTCGGCGCCAAGTGATAGAATAGAAGTGGTAATTTATGAGAATTGTCCAGATTGCCCCGAGCGCGGGGGACAGCTTCTATTGTGAGAACTGTCTGCGCGACGCCACGTTGGTCAAGGCGATGCTAAAGCTGGGCCATGATGTGCTGATGGTTCCGCTTTATTTGCCTGTGCAGATCGAGGAGAGTGCTTCGCCGCACGTTTCTCCCATTTTCTTTGGCGGGCTCAACGTATACCTTCAGCAAAAGTCCGCTCTGTTTAGAAAGACCCCGCGCTGGCTGGACCGCCTGCTCGACTCGCCAAAACTGCTGAACTGGATTGGAAGAAAAGCGGGCATGACAAGCGCCAGAGATCTGGGAGAGACGACGATCTCCATGTTGCGAGCAGAGCAGGGCCGGCAGATCAAGGAGCTGAACCGACTCGTCGAGTGGCTGGGCACGCAAGAAAACAAACCCGACATTATATGTTTGTCCAATATTCTCCTTGTCGGCCTCGCCGGGCCCATCAAGAAACGACTCGGCGTGCCGGTCGTTTGTTTGCTCCAGGACGAAGACGGGTTTCTGGATGGATTGTCGTCGCCGTACTGCGAGCAGGCCTGGCGGATAATCGCCGAGCGATCAAACGACGTGGACGCCTTTATCGCGGTGAGCAAATACTACGCACAAGCCATGCGACAGAGACTTGGAATTGATCCCGATCGAGTCCATGTTGTGTACACGGGCATTTCTCTGGAGGGGTACGAAACGCCCCGGGCAGCGCCTGAAATACCGACGATAGGCTACCTTTCGCGCATGTGCGCCGACAGGGGGCTGGACACATTGGTTGATGCCTTCATCAAATTGAAAAAGCCGGACCGATTGGCAAGTGCAAGGCTGCGCATAACCGGCGGCCGAAGGACGGACGACAAGGCCTTTATCGAGCGCATCGGGCAGCAATTAAGCTCACACGGCCTGACTGACGACGTGGAGTTCCTGTCCGATTTTCAAGGTGGCGCCAGATGCGCATTCCTGCAAACCCTCTCGGTTTTGTCGGTTCCGGAAAAGCAGCCGATGGCCTACGGTTTATACATGCTCGAAGCCCTTGCAGCAGGCGTTCCGGTTGTAGAGCCGGCCACCGGAGTGTTTCCGGAGCTGTTGGAAATAACCGGAGGTGGGGTGTTGTGTGAGCCCAACAATGCGGATGCTCTGGCCGATGCGATCGGAGGGTTGTTGCTCGATCCTGATCATGCCGGAGAACTGGGCAAGCGGGGCAGAGAAGCGATCTTTGAAAAATTCGACATTGACCAAACTGCCGCCGAAATGGTGCGTACATACGGAGAAATCGCACAGAAGTCTGCTTGAGGACGATTATGCTCGAACTTGTTCACGTGGCAAAAACTTACCCGTCGCCGGGCAACGAGGCAGGCGTATGCGTACTTAAAGATATAGACTTAAAGGTCGACAAGGGCAAATCCCTGATGATAGTCGGCCCGTCCGGCAGCGGCAAGAGTACGCTGCTCAACATCATTGGCGCTTTGGATTGCCCCACACAGGGACGCGTGCTGCTTGGCGGTGAGGATCTTGCCGGGCTCGACGAGACGGAGCTTGCGAGAATCCGCAACAAACAAATCGGATTTGTCTTTCAATTGCATCATCTGTTGCCGCAGTGCACTGTGCTCGAAAATGTTCTGGTCCCAACACTTGCCGACAATGAGCGGCCCGGGGCCAGAGAACTCCGCGAGAGAGCCACAAATCTGCTGGAGCGCGTCGGCCTCAAGGATTTCCTTCTGCATCGTCCCGGCGAGCTTTCGGGCGGGCAGCGCCAGCGCGTGGCTGTTGTCAGGGCTTTGATAAACAAACCCAAGCTGCTGCTTGCCGATGAGCCGACCGGGTCGCTTGATGAAGATGCCTCTCAAAACATAGGCGATTTGCTGGTGGAGCTCAACCGCAGCGAACAGGTCACGCTGATAGTCGTGACACATTCGCTCAAACTTGCCGAGCGCGTGGGGCAGGTGATGGAACTGAACAACGGCCTGTTGACAAGCAGGAGCGAGGCATGAATTGGTGGGGACTTGTCAAGAAGAGTCTCAGCTTCTACTGGCGGACGAACCTGGGGGTATTGCTCGCCGTTATGGTTAGCACCGCCGTGCTCACGGGCGCCCTGGTTGTGGGCGATTCCGTGCGCCACAGCCTGATGATGATGGTCAATGCCCGGTTGGGCTCAACACAGCTTGCTCTCGTTTCACAGAACAGGTTTTTCACGGCCGAACTGGCCGAAGCAATGTCGGAAGAGCTGAATGTTACCGTAGCACCGGTGTTGCGCCTGCGCGGCCTGATCGCCAACAGCGATGATACAAGACTGGCAAACAAGATCGAGATCCTCGGCGTCGACGAGCGTTTTTTCGAAATCGGCTCAGACCAGGGCGCCGGACCTTTCTGGAGCGATTGGAGCCAGGGCGTTGTTCTTAACGAGCCACTTGCCGAGAGATTGGGGGTAGGCCCCGGCGACGAGGTCAAGCTGCGAATTGAAAAACCGCACCTGATGCCGCGAGAAGTGCCTCTTACTCCCGATTCGGATTTGTCGGTACTCTTTCGACCCGCCGTAAAGGTGATCGCTGGCACACCACAGTTCGGCCGTTTCGGTTTGCAGGCCAATCAAATCGCACCGCTGAACGTCTTTGTGCCTCTCCGGTGGCTACAGGAAAATATGGACCACCAGGGCCACGCGAACATGCTCCTGGCGGCGGCGAGTGAGGCCGAGGGCTTGACCGTTGAACGGGCTGACGCTGTCATCAAGAAGCGATGGCGGCTTGCCGACGCGGGCCTCGAAATCCGTACGCTTGAGTCGCAGAAGGTGCATGAAGTCCGGAGCAACAGGATCTTCATCGACCAAGCTGTGTCTGATGTTGCGATCGACGGCGCGACCGGAATCCTGACGTACTTCGTCAACGAGCTGCGTGTTGGTGACAAAGCGACTCCGTACTCCACAGTGGCGGCAATGGCCCCGGCGAGCAGTGGAAACAGTCTTATCCCCCAGGATATGCGAGATGATGAGATTCTGATAAATCAATGGCTCGCCGACGACCTGCAAGCCGAGGTGGGCGATTCGATTGAGCTTGCCTATTTCGTCGTCGGGCCGATGAGGAAACTCGTAGAGAAAACAAATACTTTCACGGTTCACGGGATATTGCCTTTGGACGGACCTGCTGTTGATCCAGAGCTGATGCCGGATTTTCCCGGCCTGGCGGACGTGAATAATTGCAGGGACTGGGAGCCCGGAATCGAGATCGACCTCGACAAGATACGCGAGAAAGACGAGACCTACTGGGACGACTATCGCGGCACCCCCAAGGCCTTTGTCACGCTTGGCGCAGGCCAGGGGATGTGGGCCAACAGGTACGGGAACTTGACCGCCCTGCGCTACGTGCTCGACAACACATCCGCCGAGGGCATCGAGCGAAAGCTGCTCAGTGCCGTCGATCCCGGGTCGGTAGGATTGTTCTTTCGACCCGTGCGCCGGCTCGGCACGAAGGCGGGCGCCGAAGGGACGTATTTCGGCTGGCTTTTCCTCGGTCTGAGCTTCTTTCTAATTGCCGCCGCGATCGTTCTGACGGGGCTTCTGTTTGTCTTCGGCGTCGAGAGCCGGGCCGAGCAGGTCGGAATGTTAGTGGCTGTTGGGTTCGTGCCGAAGCTGGTGAGACGATTGCTGCTGATAGAGGGCGCGGTCGTCGCACTGCTTGGGGCAGTCGGCGGAACGGTAGCGGCGTTGCTCTATACGAAGATCATGATCTACGTGCTCTCGGAGGTGACAACCGGCGGGGCGATATATTTCCACGCCAAACCGTTTACGTTGGTCGCCGGAGCATTGGTCGCGATTGTCATCTCGGTGATCGCGATATGGCTGACTCTGCGCAAACAGGTCTCAAGGCCCGCCCGTGAGCTCCTCGCCGGCGCGGCGCGCTGGCAATTCATCACAGCCAAATCCATCTCTCGGGGCCGCATCGGGCTGGCAGTTGCGGTCATGGCCATCATCGGAGCACTGATCCTGCTCGCCTCGGTTGGGACCGGCGACAGCGGGGCCGTAGCCGGTGCGTTCTTCGGGGCAGGGGCATTGCTGCTGACAGCGGGGCTGACGCTAAGCGGCGTGTTGCTGAAATTCGTAGCGGGCACGTGGAAGGCGCCCATGGCATCGCTTTGGGGTCTTGGGCTGCGCAATTCCACCAGACGCAGCGGCCGGAGCCTGGCGGTAGTAGCACTGCTTGCCTGCGGCATCTTCCTGGTCATCGCGGTCGAGGCGTTCAGGCACGATCCGACGGCTCATGCCGAGCAGCGCAGCTCCGGCACGGGCGGCTTTACGCTTTTCGGCGAGTCGTCCATAGGAATCCTGCACGATTTGAACACCGAATCGGGCCGCGACTCACTGGTCGTTGACAACGATGCACTCGAAGGCGTAGATGTGCTTCAAGTGCGCGTCCGAGACGGGGACGATGCGAGCTGTTTCAACCTGAACCGGGCCCAGACCCCGCGTCTGCTCGGCGTTAAGCCCGACAGGCTGGCCGATCGCGGCTCTTTCAGCTTCGCCGGCGCCGACGGGCAAGCCTTGTGGAAGCTGCTCAACGACCGTGAGGACGAAAATATTGTGCCGGCCATCGGGGACTATCCGACCATCAAATGGGCGCTGGGCAAGTCTCTGGGCGACGAAATCGAGTACAGCGACGAGAAGGGGCGCAAGTTCATCGTTCGTCTGGTCGCGATGCTGGAAAACTCGATCCTCCAGGGCAGTTTGATCATCGCCGAGGACCAGTTCGTTAAGCGTTTTCCGTCCGAGGCCGGATACAGGGTGCTGCTGATCGACACGCCGGCCGAGAAGGTCGATGCGGTCGCCGACCATCTTTCCGCCCGCCTGACGGACTTCGGATTGGACCTTACGACCACTAAGCAACGGCTGGCGGCCTTTAGCGAAGTCGAGAACACATATCTGTCCATATTCCAGATTCTGGGCGGCCTGGGGCTTGTTCTCGGCAGCGTTGGGGTGGGGCTCGTCGTGCTGCGCAACATGCTCGAGAGGCGAAATGAGCTTGCAATGCTGCGGGCAGTAGGATTTAATAGGGTGGCGCTGCGACGCATGGTTTTCTATGAGCACGCCGGGCTCATGTTTGGTGGCCTGGCATGTGGAGTGATTGCTGCGCTGGTTGCGGCCGGCCCTGCCCTGCGAACACCCGGGGCGTCTGTGCCGTACGTCTCACTGGCGCTGACGGTTGCCGGTATCGCTTTGAGCGGTATCGTGTGGATATGGATTGCGACGGCCTTCGCCCTTGGTGGAGAGATGTTGGACGCGCTTAGAAACGAATAGATGCCGCGGTGTGTTAGCGGGAAAAGCATGAGAGAATCTGCTGTTGGCAAGATAATACCTGTCGGATTAGCCGTTGTGGGGGTGATATTGCTATGTGTCTGGCTCGGCGCCGACGCCGGATCGGAACTGACGTATCGGCTCGGCGGCACTGACGGCAGGCCCGCGAAGACTGTCGACGCAAACGAACCGATCAAGATCGCGGGAGAGTTGACTGCTTTCGATGGTGTGCCGGCGGATTTGCCCGGCGAATGGCCCCGATTCAGGGGGGCGAACTTCGACGCGATAAGTACGCAGGAGATTTCGCTCGCCAAGACCTGGCCGGCGGAGGGCCCCAAGGTTCTGTGGTCAATTGACGTGGGAGATGGTTACGCCGGCGCGGCGATTCTGGCCGGGCGGGTGTATATGCTGGATTACGACCACGAGGCGCAGGCTGATGTCGTTCGCTGTCTGTCGCTCCGGGACGGCAGAGATATCTGGCGGTACTCATATCCTATCAAGATAAAACGGGATCATGGTATGAGCCGGACTGTGCCGGCGGTTACAGAGAAGTTTGTCGTGACCATGGGGCCGAAATGTCACGTTACCTGCCTGGATTCGATGACCGGTGAGTTCCGCTGGATGTTCAATCTCGTCAGGGAATTCGGTACGGCCGTGCCGAAGTGGTACACGTCGCAGTGTCCGCTCATAGAGGACGGCAAGACAATAATTGCCCCGGCGGGCAAACCGGACGACGGCAGGGAAATAGCTGCGCCGGTGGGCGATGTCAACGACGGCGACGAGACAACTGCTGCAGCAGACGGCGTCCTCATGATGGCCGTCGATTGCGAAACGGGCGAAATCGTCTGGCGCACCCCCAATCCGGACCAATGGATAATGACGCATTCTTCCATCGTCCCCATGGAGTTCAACGGCAGGCGCTTCTATGTGTACTCCGGCGGTAATCATATCCGGGGCGGAGTCGTGGGCATTTCGACCCAGGATGGGAGCGTTTTGTGGAAAACCGACGAGTGGAAGGTGAACTTCAGTGTTCCTACGCCGGTCGTTGTAGGAGAGGACAGGATATTTCTAACCGCCGGCTACGGGCAGCAGGAGCGAGGTTGTGCAATGCTGCGACTTGCCGAAACCGACGGCAACATTACCACGGAGTTGGAGTACCTGCATCCGATCGAGGTGTTTGGCTCGATACAGCAAAGCCCCATTTACTACGAGGGTTATATCTACGGCGTAAGGCCCGACAGGCAATTGGTCTGTTTTAGCCCTGAAGGAAATGTCGTCTGGACCAGTACGAGCGCTAACAAATTCGGCAAGAACAGCGGCCCCTACGCTATCCTGAACGGAATTATCTATGCCATGGATGATACCGGCACTTTGACTCTGGTACAGGCCAGCCCCACTGAGTTTCTTCCACTGGCCCAGGCCAAGGTGCTGGATGGGCGCGAATCGTGGGGCCCGATGGCTATTGCCTCGAACCGAATGATCGTGCGCGATACGCTCAAGATGATATGTCTGGACATATCGGAGCAGTAGATGCACTGCGTTGAAGGTGGACACTTTTTGTGCTATAATAGCCCGCTTTTTGGAGACGGCTAAAATATCGAAATGAACAAAATATCGGGAAAAATAGATACTAATATACTCGTTGGCGTGCTCGTAGCCCTGGCGGTTGTGGTCGGTATTGTCTCGGTTGTAAAGCTCGACGTGGTCGGCAATAAGGGCAGCGGCCTGAGCGGTGAGTTCAAGTACGATATCGCAAAGCTGGCGCATATCGATCCGAACCTGATTCTGTACGAAGAGTTTGCCAGGCCGATCGGCACTGGCTTCGCCACCGCCAGGGGCATCGCCGTCGATGCGAAAGGCTCGATCTATGTCGCCGGCGACGGGTCGGTTCGCGCGTTCGCCCCGAGCGGCTCTCTGCTCGATGAGATCAACCTTGGCGAGACGCCCGGTTGTCTGGCCGTCGCGGCCGACGGCACGATCTTTGTCGGGCTCAGGGATCACGTCGAAGTCTATGATGCCCAGGGCCAGCCCCTGACAAGCTGGCGCAGCCTGGGGCCCGATGCGATTTTGACAAGCATTGCGGTTTCGCAGAACGACGTTTTTGTCGCCGACGCGGGTAACCGTCTCGTTGTCCGCTACGACAGGGCGGGCAATATTGTCACTCGGATCGGCAAGAAAGATCCGGAGAGGAATGTCCCCGGATTCGTGATCCCGAGCGCTTATTTTGATCTGGCTGTTTCCGGTGACGGATTGCTTCGCGCAGTCAACCCGGGCAACCTCCGCGTCGACGCATACACGTTCGAGGGAGACTTCGAGTTTTCCTGGGGGCAGCGTTCGGTGGAAGTCGAAGGATTCTGCGGATGCTGTAACCCCGTGAATATTGCCGTCCTGCCGGGCGGCGGTTTCGTCACGTGCGAAAAGGGTTTGGTCAGAGTAAAGATATATGACTCCCAGGGTGAGTTTCAGGGCGTCGTTGCCGGCCCGGCTCAGTTGGTCAGGGACGGTGACGTCAGGGTCTGTGACCTGCCCGAGGAGTGTCAGGCGGGCGGCTTCGACGTGGCCGTCGACAGCGCCGGGCGCGTATATGTTTTGGATACCATCAAGAATGTCGTAAGAGTGTTTACCAGGATGAAAGGCCGATAGTGAGAGAGCGTTTTGAACATGCTCGCAGCCGCAGAGAGCTGTTTGCGGCAGCTTGCCGATATGCCGCGCTGGGGCTGTTGACCGCGGGCGCCGCGGGCATCTTCGCAAAGAGACGACGGCTTCTCCGACAAGGCAAGTGCATCAACAGCGGGATCTGCACTGGCTGCGATATTCTGGTGCGGTGCGACCTGCCTCGTGCCCTGTCGGCGAAAGAAACGACGATTGGAGGGGACAATGTCAGAGAATAAGAAACCAATCGACAGGCGCAGTTTCCTCAGAAACGGCATGCGAGGCGGCTGTCTGGCTGCCTTGGGGCTGGTAGCCGGCTCTTCGGCCCACAAAAACAAGAAGGTCGACATGGTATGGCAGATCGACCCCTTTACTTGCGTCTCGTGCGGCAACTGTGCGACCTACTGCGTTCTGGAAGAATCTGCCGTGAAGGCCGTGCAGGTTTATGCTATCTGCGGCTACTGCGATTTCTGCCCGGGCTATCTCGAACCGGCGGCGGCGCTGGATTCGGGCGCCGAAAACGAACTGTGTCCCACCGGGGCGATTGTGCGCAAATTCATCGAGGAACCCTACTACGAGTATACGATCGACGAAACTCTGTGTATCGGCTGCGCCAAGTGCGTCAAGG
>JADHXR010000041.1 GCA_016782865.1 Phycisphaerae bacterium | reverse complement strand
TCAGACCATCACGCTCCATGCGTAGTAACGCGACCCGGCAACTCATCTCCTTTAGGCCGCCATCTTGTTTGTACCACCCAAATGCATCACACACACACCGGGAGATCTTCGCACGATTAGGGCGTTCGTCTGAGGCGATGATTTGACGTATCTTCTCCAGTTGGGGCCAGACGAAAAGTGACCGAGCATCTTGTACTCTCCAAGTCGAACAGATCCGGCAGCAATGAGGTGCATTGTTTTGTCTCCCAACTGAATAGCTTTTCCGTCAATTTGACGACTGCCTGCACCAATTCCAAAGGCAAATACAGCCCGATCTTGTGCAATAAGGCGCAACAAGGCACCTGTGACAAGTCAAAGTATAAGTCAAAGCAAACAGGCCGGAAGCTGCAACCTCCGGCCTGTCTTGTACTTACAATTCTCGCGAATTACACATTGAACACTATGTAAATCCTGAAAAGTGCATTTTTCAGCCAATAAGTAGGCTGTGTGCGACGTAAATTCGGGAAAAAGCAAGGTCTGTGGAGACATTTTGGTGTCAGACTGTCACCGTGTCTTCGCGACCTTCTTAGGCTCCTGAAATAGGTGACTTTTCGGGCCTGATGTCACTCTTCCACAGCTTCTGTTTGGGGCAGTTCCGCTCGCCACTCTTTGGCCTTTTGCGGCTTGTTCCAAGCACATTCCAACGGCGAGTAGAGTTGTGGCGGGCCCTGCAAGGGCCGGGCAATGAGGTCTGCCTTCTGATGACCAGCAGATCAAAGTAGCTGGCACCAAGCACCCAAAAAGAAGATTCCCGCAAACACCAGAAAGAACTTTAATTTGAACATTGTTAGCTCCTTCACTGGAGATTTAAATCAACTTTTGCTGCAAGTCAGGCTCAAACCGGCCCTATAAGGTTCTTGGGCGGCAGTCCTCACTTCTTTGACTTTGAGACAACCATTGGTAGTCGAATAAAGCTTTGATGAGCAGGCGAGTGCCATATTCGCTGCACGGCCTTTCGATAGTCCGCTGGCTGGGCGAAGAAGATGCTATCAACGAATGTCTGGGGATTTCGGTCGTATAGTGGGAACCAGCTACACTGGACCTGCACCATGATGCGATGTCCCGCTCGAAATGCGTGGTTCGCCGTCGGGAGGGCAACGCTGTATTTAAGCGGCTTGTTGGGAGTGATCGCCCGTGGCGTCTCCAGGCTTTCGCGGTAGCGCCCGCGAAAGATGTCAGCTGAAATCATCAACTGATAGCCACCCATCATCGGCTGGGCAGCAACCTCGTCGGGATATACATCGATGAGCTTTACAACCCAGTCGCTGTCAGTACCGCTCGTTGAAGCAACTAGGTTGACCATCGGGCGTCCGCTAATCGTTACTGGTTCCGTCAGCACGTCGGATACAAACACCAAAACATCGGGGCGTCCCGATGCCTCGCGTTGGTCGTCGACCAACCACTGAGGCCACGTATGGCTGGCGCTCCAGCCTACGGGCTGAATCGGTCGTGCCCGGTAGGGGACCGGCTTGGCCGGATCCGAAATGAACTCATCGTATTCCGGATCATCACTCCTCGGCGACTTGAAGTTCAGTTTTAGATCGGCGTTCAAGTAAAGGCGTGTTGGTTTGATCGCACAGCCGTTTCTACAACTGGGCCAGGCCGACAACTCTTGCCACTTGTTGGTCCCGGTTTCGTAGGTGGTAACAGGTGCTATATTGGCTTGCGGCGCGTCTTCCCGCAGGTACTGGTCCAGGAAGGGTCGAAGAATCTCTTGGCGAAAGTAGTATGCGGTATCGATAGTGAATTTCAGTGCTGCCAGCGAGCTTCCCTCTCCAATCATCTGACCATGACGCCAGGGACCGATCACCAGGAAGACTCTGTCGTTATCGATGTCTTTGGGTTCGATTGCCGCATAAACGGCGGGTGCGCCATAGATATCCTCCTGGTCCCAGAGGCTATGGACGATCATGATCGGAACCTTGACTGGATGATCTGCCAGAACGCGGTCTACTGCTTGATCACGCCAGAAGGCGTCGTACGTCTGATGGGCAAGGATCTTTCGCCAGAAGCCTATCTGATCGAGACCTCGGGACCTTGCCAATGCGCCTGCTGAGCCCGCTTCCATGAACATGTCGTAATCGTCAAAGTGGCTTGTCCACCACTTGATTTCGTTCTCGCGTGTCGCCTCTTGCTCGTACATATAGAACAGCATTTGCTGCCGAAATGCCCCGTTGTGGAACCAATCGTCGCCGCGCCAGCCGTCGACCATCGGATTCATGGGCACGGCGACTTTGAGCGCCGGATGTGGGTTTATCACGCCCATGAGCGTCAGAAAACCGTTGTAAGAGATGCCCAATAGCCCCACCCTGCCATTGCATTCGGGGACGTTCTTTACCAGCCAGTCAATGGTATCGTACGTGTCGGTGGAGTGGTCCACGGGCGTTGGATTCCGCGGTCCGCTCAGCGGCCGGGCCAAGACGTAATCACCCTCTGAGCCATATTTGCCTCGAATGTCCTGAACGACGCGAATATAGTTGCCGCCGACGATCACATCCACTGCGTTGTCGTAACCGTATAGCACCGGACCATAATGTGCACTTTGGGTGTGACTGGTTAGTTCGTCGGCACTGTAGCAGGTGCGGGTGAGCAGCATCGGGGACGACTTGGCTTCTTTCGGTATAAGAATCACCGTGTGCAGTTTCACACCGTCGCGCATGGGTATCATAACGGTTCGCCGTTCGTGGTCGAATCCCTCGTTTGTCGGTTGAAACTTGGTCGGCATTTCGCTAGGGAAGTCGGGATATTTCGCCGGGAACTGGATGTCACTCTGCGCGGGCACCTTTGAAGTGAACCACAGTGACAAGCACAAGGTAGCTAGAACACAGGCCATTCTTGTTTGGCAAGCATGCTGGCAATGAAGCATTCCTGTTGCCTTGCTGATAGGAAGTTTGACTTTAGCCATGGCTGTCTCCTTTACAGTGCCAATACTACGTATCGATGGAAAACGCGCTTTATCATCATACGTGTAAGCCTTAATGTTAACCTCACAGTGCCTTTCTGTACACCCCATAGTGCGGCAATACCATTTGACCGGCTGTTCGGGACGAGTCTGGACAGGTAACAAGAAATCGCTGGTCGAGGTGTATCGAGAGAGTACCACAATGTTGGATATAAGGGCGGTTTTAGTAATTTGAGCCGATTGAACGACCAAGGATGTTGCAATGATCCAAATCATTCAGGTAGAATGACATATTGTGGCGTGCAGGGCTGCCGTTTATGAAGATATATACGAAAATCGGGCTTGTGTTCACTCACCACCGTCTAGGCCGGTGAGTTGAAAGGATAGACAGCTATGAGACGACGCGATTTCCTCAAGAGAGCCGGCATGTTCACAGGAGTTACCGTTTTGGGTGGGGAGGTCTTGCTCGATGACTCGTACGCGCGACGA
Organism: Phycisphaerae bacterium; assembly: GCA_016782865.1. Lineage (GTDB taxonomy): Bacteria > Planctomycetota > Phycisphaerae > Sedimentisphaerales > Anaerobacaceae > SG8-4. The sequence goes on along the minus strand of JADHXR010000041.1, from coordinate 44,030 downwards.
CGGAGTTCCAGCACGAGGCCGGACATTATCTTCATCTCAATCGAAGACATTGCTCCGTTGATGGGTTGCTACGGACATCCCGTAGTCAAGACTCCGAACATAGACGAACTTGCCAAACGCGGCGTGGTGTTCAATAACGCTTACTGCCAAGTTGCCGTCTGTAACCCATCGAGAGCTTCGGTCTCAACGGGACTGCGTCCGGAGACGCTTGGCGTGTTCGGCAACAGCGTCGACTGGAGACGGCGAATCCCCGACGGTATGCTCACGCTGCCTGAGTACTTCCGCGACAACGGTTATGAGACGGTCATCTGTGGGAAAATTCACCACCATCAGCGTTACTTCAAGGACGCCGCCGAGCAAGCTCAGCAGCGCGAAGACCGAATGTGGAACAGGACTTTGCGGGCAAAAAGCAAGGCACCGACAAAGTCGGCGATGCGTCCCCAGGCAAAGCGACCGGACTGGCTTGCCGAAGATCACTACATCGCACGCAGTCTCAAATGGGGACCTACCGGCCTGATGGATGAGCAGCAGCGGGACGGGGCTACAGCCCAGGCGGTCGCGACCGAACTGAGAACCAGGCCCGACAAACCGCTCTTTATGGCGGTCGGATTCCATTCGCCGCATTATGACTTGAGAGCGCCCGACGAGTACTTTGAAATGTACCCACCGAAAGCGATTGCTCTACCGGATAATCCTGAGAATGATCTGACTGATGTTCCCCACAACTACTCGGCTTTCAACACGACGGATGACCGATGGTTGAGCAAAGCCGAGAAACGCCAGGTGATCGCCGCGTATTATGCGTGCATCTCCTATGTGGATACATGTGTTGGGATCATAATGAACGCCTTGAAGCAAGCTGGCAGAGAGGATAAGACAATCATTTGTCTTTGGGGGGATCACGGGATGCATATGGGTGAGCACTTTCTGTTTCGCAAATATACGCTCTTCGAGAATGCTGCGCGTGTGCCGCTGGTGATAGCTGCGCCCGGCGCGGCGCAGACCGGCAGAGTCTGCAATCGTATGGTTGAACTGATAGATATGTATCCCACGCTTGCTGATTTGGCGGGGCTAGATGTGCCAGAGGGGCTCGAAGGGACCAGCATGCGGCCGGTATTGCAGGACCCCGACCGGTCGTGGAAGAAGGCTGCCTTTACCAGTCAGAGCGATAGGAACCATAGTTTGCGCACAGAAAGGTGGCGCTATGCTGAATGGGGTGATCCAGAGCACGCTGAGCTGTACGATCACAAGAACGATCCCGGCGAGTTCAACAATCTGGCCAAAGACCCGCAATATTCTGAAGTCGTGGGCGAGTTGAGCACGCTCCTAAAATCAGGCTGGAAAGCTGCACGACCCTGATTGGAGCAATAGTCTTTTGAAAGCGACAAGGTTTCTTTGAAAGACCAGCTATAATGAGGCGAATAGGTTCAATAGTCGCAGTCCTTCTTGTGTGTATTGTCATGACAACCTCTGTTGTGGTGTCCGGGGAAAATTCATCTCTTCTGCGTGCCGGCACCGCGAAGGTTGACATTACACCACAAGAACCTGTCCAGATGTCGGGCTATGCCGGCCGAAAAGGACTGTCGCAGGGCGTCCACGATCAACTGTCTGCTCGCGTTATTGTCTTCGACAACAGCAAGAAAAAGCTCGTTCTGGTTTCAACCGATCTGATAGGTTTCTACAGCGAAACCTCTGAGCATATCGGCAAGGTTCTCTTGAAGGAATTTGAACTCGATCCTTCAGAGCTTTTCCTCACCGGCATACATACTCACGCCGGGCCGGCTCCGACAATGGATGAGGAAAATGGACACCCGAACAACGTCGAATACACAAAGAATCTGAAGGGCAAGCTGGTAGAGATTGTTGGCAAAGCCCTGAGCGAGATGAAGCCTGTCCGCATCGGCACAGCGGCCGGACACTCGCCGATTGGTTCGAATCGTCGCCAGCTTGTGTTCGACACGTCGGGAAACAGCTCCATAAGGCTCGGACGAAACACGTACGGCGTTACAGACAAGGAGGTCTTGGTCATGAAGGTGACAAGATCCGATGGTCGAATCGTCGCGACACTTTTCGATTATGCGATCCATGCCACCTGTTTGGGCAGTAAGAACTACACTGTTAGCGGAGATGTCCTTGGACTTGCCGAGCAGTTTATCGAAAGAATTCTAGGCCACGATGCGATTGCTCCAGGATTCGCCGGAGCATCCGGGGATATAAATCCCTGGTACAAAGGGCTGACGGGATTTAATACCGAACAGGGGTGGATCCCCGAACCCATACTATTGGGAACGATGTTGGGCGAGGAAGTGGTTCACGTGCTTCGTGATATTGACGCAGAGGTGGCTTCGGGAGAGATCGGAACGGCCTTTGTCACGCTCAGACTTCCCGGCAAAGGGAAGGGCGAACTTACTATCGCTGAAGATTGCCCGTCTACCCCACTCAACATTACCGTCGCACGAGTGGGCGAGACCTGTTTTGTTGGGCTGGGCGGCGAAGTCCTGACGGAAATCGGCATGGCGATCAAAGCTGGTTCCCCGTACAAGCATACTTTCGTGATTACGCACTGCAACGGCGAGGCCGGCTACCTCGCACCAAAGCATCTGTATGTCGAAGGGGGGTACGAGATCAAGAGCAGTCCCTTTGCACCTCAAGCGGCAGAGACAGTCATCAAGAAGGCCATCGCGATGCTTCATGAACTGTGACCCGACTACTGTGAGCAATCCGAAGAAACGCCGTCTACGAGGTATCAGGACGATCCGTATAAGGATTCGCGAAGGTATATCAGAAAACGATCCGTTCGTTCAAATACCAATTAGGAGATGTCAAATGACAACAAACATGAATCGTCGCGGGTTTATTGGATCCACTGTTGGTGCTGCTGTGGCCATGGCGTCTGGCCCGGTCACAACCGGGCAAGCGTCACAATCTGGAGTGACGGGTCCGTCCAAGGGACCGATGAAAATCTCAATCCTTTCTTACTCTTTCCGGAACCTCCTGGCTGATGGCAGAATGAGCGTCTTCGGATACCTGGAAACCTGCAAGTACCGATACAAGCTTAACGCCGCGGATATCTGGTCCACCGGCCCGAGGGGCTTTCTTCCAACTCTAGAAGACAGTTTTTTGAGGAAAGTGAAGGATGCGCTGGACGAACGCGAGATGGTGCTGGCCGATTTGTGCGTTGACTCTGCTCAAGTCTGGGACGACAATCCCGCACGGCGACAGACGTACTATGAAAATGCAATGGCGCATCTCAAGGCGGCCAGTGTACTGGGTGCGCGGTTCGTGCGAATCGATGCCGGCGCCGGCAAAGATCGGTCAGCAAGGGAATTTACGAACGAGCAGTTTGACCACGTTGTCAAGCGGTACAAAGAGTATGCGCAATTTGCATATGACCACGGGTTCAAGACGGGAGCTGAAAGTCATTGGGGACCGGAGGATTACTGGCCCACTATGAAAAAGCTCATTAAAGCAGTGGATCACCCCGGCTTTGGAATTTCCGTTCATATTGGGGGATGGACAGGTACCCAAGAGGAGAAGGACTTGGCAGACCGTGAGTCCGCCCCATACACCTGTCATACCCATATTGCTTGGAATATCGTGGAAGGCCCGCTGGTTGAGAAGCTGTCGAATCTGTGGAACGCCGGCTATCCAGGCTCCTACAGCGTGGAACACCACGCTGGCAGAGATGAATATACTGAAGTCGCCATTCAGCTTGCCAAGGTGCGTGCTGTGCTGGAGAGCTTCCGGACCGGCGGGACTGGCGGGTCTTTAGCGCCTCGTCGACGGGGTTGAGAACAGTGATTTCGTAGACCGTAGCTGCTGCTCCCGCAGAATCGCCTTGAATGTTAGTGGGATGGGATCCAGGTGTACTTGTTAAGGCAAGATGGGACCACCGCAGAGCAACTGATTTCCAACACGTGTATCCTAAAGAAGGGCTGATCTTCGTGACAGTTCACCCGTACATTGAAGACGATCGCGTACTATTTTTCACACGCAAATTGCCCATTTCAGCAAAAGAAGGACATTTTTTCGGACTCGCTTCGGGCAAAATTGGTATGCGCGGAGACATTTTGGAGACATAATGTCACTTGGAGATCGCGGGGTTCTTCAGCTCCTAAAAGAAGTGACTTTTCGAAGAATTCTGGCACTCTACACTCTCAGAAGACGGCGCTCTGTTTGCGTTGGCTTCGAGGGACTCCACTACGCTAGAAGGAACAGATGCGCTTGTCAAGGGCCAATAGGACCACCGTGACATCTCATCTAACGTTATAGATAACAAGCATTTACACCGCTGAACCTCCCGATGGCAGTTTTGCCCATTTTATGCTACAATTACGCTCTCAAAGAAGGTATTCGCATACCTTGGAGGAGCATTAAAGAGACATCATGGACAAGCATCCCGACATCACCACCTTTGCCGTATCGCTGATCATCAAGGCAGTCGTAATTGCGGCTCGATTTTCAGGCACAGTTCGGAAACGGAGCTTAAAACGCCTTGCTGCCATGGACGCCGACACCAAAGACAAGGAAATCCTCTTTTTGAAAGACAAGATCTACCAGCTCGAATCCCAGGTGTCGATTCTCCAGAAGCGGATTCAAAAGCTACAGAAAAAGCCGCGATACACGCTTCGAGAGAGACTGTTTATCCTCTGGCATATGGAGACCTTTGGGATAGCCAGACGAAAAGTGACAGAGCATCTGGGCATCTCCCGATCCACTCTTTACCGTTGGCTCCATCAGGTCAATGATACGAGGCACACCCGAATTCCATCCAACAAAACACCCCTGGAAATCGCAGTTCTGGTCTGGGAAATCACGAAATCAAACATTGATTGGGGACGTGTTCGGATTGCCAATCAACTGGCATTGCTGAACATCTTCATTTCGGCCTCTACGGTTCGCAACATCCTCAATAGGCCCAAACCTCGAAAGCCTGATGGATTGCCCGTTGCATCTACGAAAACGGAAGAGAAGACGGAGGCCAGATCAATTCCTGCCTGGTACCCAAATCATGTTTGGTCTATTGACACCACGGAGCTTTTCTGTTGGGGACAATGGCCCATTCACGTTTGTGTTGTGATTGACCATTTCTCCCGCAAAGTAATGGCTGCTATTCCACTTGAAGGGCGCAATGCCGGATGGATCAACAATGCTTTGGAGGGTGCCATTGAAAAACATGGACCACCTAAACACATCATTTCGGATCATGGCAGTGTGTTCACAGGAGACGTCTTTGCAGAAATACTGGACAGCTTGAACATAAAACCGCGTCTGGGAGCAATAGGCAAACATGGTTCAATTTCTGTCACAGAAAGAGTCATCAAGACCTTGAAGTACGAATGGCTGAAATGTGTATCATTCATTAGGGGCTTCGATCATCTGGCTACGTTGTGTGAAGAGTTCGAGGATTGGTATAACACCTGGCGTCCACACATGACATTGGATGGACTTCGACCTGATGATGTTTATTACGACAGGAAGCCAAAGAAACCGCAGCGTGATTCAAAAACTGTTCCGGGCAACATTCAACAACATCTGTTCCGAGAAACAAGAGTCACTGGCTATCGCCTGAAGAGCGTTGCGTAGTCTTTATGTTGTGTCACCCCCCTGCTCTTGCCAAACACGGAGAAGATCTCTCGTTGAGTGAATGGCCCGAGAATAGTCTACCTGGTACCGGGTAAATTGATCAGCATCAAGATCACAAGCTGGCCAAAACTGTCCCATTCATGAACTTTTCAAAGAGCCCTTGCGGTGTATTCTGCCATCTTCCAGCGGTCCTATCTTGGCTTGACAAGCGCAAACTGTCCCATTCATGAACTTTTCAGAGAGCCTTTACGGTGTATTCTGCTATCCTACAGTGGTCCTATTTTGGCTTGACAAGCACAGAAAGTAGGACAGTTTCAGGACAGTCAGGCACCCATTTCCGACAAGCACTTCCGCAAACTACTCACTTCTAAGCAGTTACAGAACCCACTCAAAGAAGAACGGAGAGGGGGGGATTCGAACCCCCGGTAGGGCAAGCCCTACACAGCCTTTCCAAGGCTGCTCCTTAAGCCACTCGGACACCTCTCCGGAAGATACAGTTCTTAGTTTTTGGTTCTTAGTTCTTAGTTTTGTTGTTTTGGATCCTTTTCTTCTGGAAGAAGCTTTGTAACTGCTCACTGCATTCTTCGGCGAGGACGCCCGAAGCCACACTCAGTCTGTGATTCAGCCTTTTGTCATCGACTATATTGTACAAACTGCCGCATGCGCCGGTCTTTGGGTCTTCGCAGCCGAAAACCAATCGGTCAAGCCTGGCCAGCACGAGCGCCCCGGCACACATTGGACACGGCTCCAAGGTAACGTAAATCGTACAGCCGTGCAACCGCCAGTTTTCGAAGGACGCCGCGGCCTGCGTCAGAGCGATTATTTCGGCGTGTGCGGTCGGGTCGACCAACTGCTCTCGCTGGTTGTACGCCCGGGCGATTATGCGGTTTTCGTAAACGATAACCGCCCCGATGGGGACATCGCCGTTTTCCTCAGCGATCTCGGCAGTGTCTATGGCCGCCCGCATGAACCGCTGATCTTCTTTGACGTTGCACATTGCGAAATAGTCAATTGTCAATAATCAATAAAGAATACCCCATAGGGAAGTCGAACCCCTCAGCGGTAAATCCAAAGTCCTTGTTAATAAAGAGCTTACAGACAACACAAGTTCTGTCCTGTCCACCAGCTTGGATAAAACGATGCAAGTATACCCCGAATTGAGAGAGCTTGTCAAGGCTTGGCCGACACTTTCTGAGCAGGCCAAAATCAAGATCAAGGACTTGATCGAGAAACTGCGCTATGAAACGGCGGCGAAAGACCAAGAGGCAGAGCCAAAGGAAAAGCCGGCAAGTCCGAGTTGCTTGAACGTGGACAGTTAACTGAAACTACCCTCAAAATTCTGCAGTCTAAGGGGTGTTTCGAGGCGGTTTAGAAATGCAAATATGACAAGGGGTACTTTTGCCCTTATCTGGACTTTTGGGAAGATAACTGTCCTGCAGCAAGGTCTGGCCGACGAGGCCAACAGGAGCGTCAAAACGCAGCGTGCCCGGGAGAATCATCCGCCTGGAAAGCCCCGGTTATCGTGTCGAATCTCCAGCCATCAGCGCTTGCGCCGGCAGCGGCGCCGTCTATGCGGACTGTCGCCAAGTCGTTGAAGGGATTGACAGGAAGACTCTGCAGGTAAGGGGCAAAGTCAACACCTGGGTCCCCGTTAGCATCGGTCTGAGTTGTCATTCTGCGCAGGAAATCGGCGGGGTTTTCGCCTGTTGCTGCAGGAGGTTGGTCGTTGTGGTGGAACTTGTAGAGTTCTATCTGGGAACGCACTCTACGAAGATCGGTTGCCAGAGCTGTAGTCCTGGTTTCTACGCCGGCTCCCGAAATGTAAGGGACAACAACCACTGCCAAGATGCCCAAGAGCACCACGACAACCAGGATCTCTATCAATGTGAAACCACCCTTATTAATCATTACCCCGACTCCTCAGAATGCAAACTGCCTGCGCATACGCAATGGGCACGCAGGAACCGCACAGACATCTCTACCCTCCTACCCTTAAGTATAGAATATGAATTCACGATCGCCAAATACGGTGGTGAGAACATGACAGAGCAGCCAATAAGACAGTCTCACTTTGATTCGGTCCGTGAATTCGAGAAAAAATGCTTACAACGCTAATGGCTCGATAGGCAGTGGGGTTGCCTACCTTGCGGATGTATGCTATTATGCAAAACAAAGCCAATTTCCGGAGGCCTGATTGTGCAAAACGAAGCCAGTTAAAATCTGATTTGCCCCCGAGTCCGTAGCCGCCGATGAACAGGAAAGTGAGGTCGTTATATGATGTTGCACACTCAACGCACGTTAATACTTTTTCTTACAGTAGTTATCAGCTTGCTTATAGGGATTCTGCCTGAATCCGAGGCGCTGGGCGGCTGGCCAGCGGCGAAGCTCAAGCCTCTGGTCGCATTGACGGACCTTAACGCGGGGGAATCTCAGACTTTGGAGCTTTGCGATGGCTCCCGGGCGACTGTCAAGCTGCTCGATCTGAAAGAGACACGGGACGACATTCGCAACGCCGTTCGCCGGGCGGTAGCAACCGTTGAGGTCAACGGCAAAACAGTCTCGCTTGTTTCCTCGACGTATCGTCTGCCCACGACTATCGCCGGCGTGCAGATCGACTGCCCGGTGACTAAGGGCTACCTGCAGAACAGCAGCAAACAGAACGCATGGGGACTTGAAAAGGACGCCAGGCTAAGACTGTGGCCTGCCGGTTCGCCTTTGGTAGAACCGGGCACGTTTGTCTATCCGGTGAAGCAGCGTTGGTTCGCGACCGATACGCAGATGGCAAATGTGCCGACTTTCGTCGACGGCGGCGAAATCCCGAAGAACAAGAATATCTACTACCACTACGGGCTCGACTTCGGCGGTGCCGAGGGGTTAGTCGACGTGGTTGCCGCCACTGATGGGTTGGTGGTCTCGGCGGGTGAGGAACAACTGCCCGGCTACGAAGATTCTCCGGTTAAGATTCGCTACGATGTGATTTACATACTGGACGACCGAGGCTGGTTCTATCGTTACAGTCACTTGTATAAAATTCTCGATTCGGTAAAGCCCGGGCGGCATGTGCGAACGGGCGAGAAGATCGGCATCCTCGGAAAGGAAGGCGGCAGCGGCGGATGGACACACCTGCATTTCGACATAAAGTGCAGGCAGCCGTCCGGTATGTGGGGAATCCAGAATGCCTACGCCTTCGCATGGGAAGCATACCAGCGCCAGTATGAGCCGAAGATTGTCGCTGTCGCCCGGCCCCACCATCTGGCGTGGGCCGGGCAGACGGTCGAACTCGACGCCGCCCGCTCCTGGAGCCGAGCCGGCAGCATCAAGAAATTCGAATGGACGTTCTGTGATGGAACTTCGGCTACGGGCGCGAAGATCAAACGCGTGTACGGCAAACCCGGCGAGTACAACGAGATCGTTAAGATTACCGACGCATCAGGTAATATTGATTATGACTTCGCCGTGGTCCAGATAATCGACAGGAATCATCCCGACCAGGTGCCGCCCGCGATTCATGCCGCCTATTACCCTACCTTCGGCATTAAGCCCGGCGATGAAGTCACCTTCAAGGTGCGCAGCTTCCGCACTAAGCAAGACAGCGAAGTCTGGGACTTCGGCGACGGCGCGCCAAAAGTTACCGTACAATCGGACGGCAACGCTCAAGTACACAACCCGCAGGGCTACGCCGTCACAAAGCATCGCTACAAAAAGCCCGGTAATTATATTGCCACGGTCGAGCGCAGCAATGGGCACGGTCACCGGGCCGTCACTCACCTGCATATACGCGTAGAGACTGGCGATTAGAAATAGTACGCCGGATCAACCTGAAGGAAATCGTCGTCACGCACATCGAAAAGTGAATCATCCGCAGCCGAACCGAGAAAGCCCCAGGCCCGTAGGACAGTTTCCAGTTGGAACCGAAACGGCGGTTTGCTTCGATGCTCAGTGCACGCGCGGGACTGTCCAGGTATTTTCGATAACCTTTGGCGGTGAGGGTCTTCACCCGAGAGTTCTTGCGGTCATAGTACTCGACTTTCCACACGCAGTATGAGAATTAAGCATGACAGTTTTAGGATATGGGAATTCTTGAACGGCATAAAAGACCTCTTTAATCTTCTCCTTTTACTATGCTATCTTCCTCTCCCAAAGCGCGATGGATTGCCGTGATATCCTCTTTCAATTTTTGTTGGAACAGAGTGATATCGAAGCTGTGTTGTACTATATCCTCTGGAAGCACATACTTTCTACTATTTTCAATTACCCTGTCGGTCTGTTCGGAAACATCTTGTGTCACATTCCTCGGCTGCGATAAAGTCCTATCGCAAGACAATCCAGCAGGATACAACGCTAATGACCAACAACACAATCCAGAGTCGGTAGTCGCGAAAGACCGGCACTTTCTCGACAGGTGCAAAACCCGACCACTCGAAACAGACTCCCTCTACCCGGCTCTTGGGCGGGGCAGCAGTGAGTAAGCTGACGACGACCATTACTGCCACGCTGAGCAAAAATGCGACGAGAGAACGATGCATAAATGAGGCCATAATCGGAGTCTGTAAAATTGGTATTAGACCCCCTTTCCACATAGAATCGACCATCATAAGTATCCCTACAGCAATGCCAAAGACCATAGCGCTGAGGGCACCGGCATTATTTCCCCTCCGCCACAATATACCTGTTAGAACTGCAGCAGCTATAGGTACTGCCATATAGGCTGAGACTATCTGGAGGTATTTCCAAATTGTGTCGGCCTTTGCGATAACCGGAGCCCACAGAATACCGGCAATGACGACCACGGCAATTGTAATTCGGCCGAGCCATATCTGCGCTGTCTGCGAGGGTTCGGTTTTAGTGAAACGCACGAAGAAATCACGGGTTACAAGTGTAGCTGAAGCGTTTAAGGTGCTGTCGAGTGATGACATCAATGCAGCAAGCAAACCTGCAAGTACCAGTCCCTTAATTCCGGCTGGCAGCAGTTCCGACACTAAGGTAGGGAAAGCTTTATCATGTTCGATATCAGGGAACAACACGACTGCAATAACGCCCGGAAGGACAAAAATAAAGACCGGCAGGATTTTTAAGAAGCCACCGAAAATTGCGCCCTTGCGGCCATGGTCGATATTGCGAGCACCGAGAACACGCTGGACGATTACCTGGTCCATACACCAGTAGAAAATTCCGACAAAGAGGTTTCCGAACATAAATCCTGTGACCGGATAGTCTGGATGATCGATCGGCTTTACCATACTCAAAAAGCCTTCAGGAGCAGAGGCTGTAAACTCCGACCATCCTCCTACACGCGACAGACCGATTACAGTCAACAGAGATGCTCCAAGTACGAGAATCACTGTTTGCAAGACATCCGTGTAGACAACCGCCGACAAGCCCCCTATGGCAGTGTAAAAAGCTGTGAAGATTCCAATGCCCCACATAACGGCTGTACGGTCCCAACCGAAGAATTGTTCCATTACAATGGCGCCGGCGTACAAGGCTATCGAGACCTTGGTCAAGACAATCATAACGGTGAAATAGCCCGACAGGTACATCCTGGCAGTCAGACTAAACCGCCTTTCCAGAAATTCCGGAATCGTATAGATGCGAGTTCGTAGATACTGTGGTACGAAAACCACCGCCAGAATAACAAGACAAAGACAGGCCATCCATTCGAAGCCACCTGCGACCAGTCCGACACGGTGTGCATCTCCTGCCAGGCCGACGAGATGTTCAGTTCCGATGTTACTGGCAAACAGCGAGGCTCCTATAACCGGCCACGTCAGACTGCGGCCTGCGAGGAAATAGTTCTCGCTGGTTCGTTCCTTTCTGGCGAAGGAAAGGCCGATCGCTACCACAATGACCAGATAACAAACAATAATGAGTAGATCGATGAATCCGAGCGTAGCCATGATACTACATCCTTATGAATCTACTTTGATATTTTTGGAACTGTAGCCTATGTGCTTACCGCTTCTGTGCGATGAAAGACTATTTGGCCGGGATTTGGCATTCGCTATCAATTCTGACTCCATCTTTCCATGTTCACCGTCCTGTGATACCAAAGCCCGTTCAAAAATGCAAGTCCTCAAGCCTGTGCCTGCCCAAGCCACTGATAATGACTTTTTGCTGTTCGACCAATAACCGTGTCAATGTGGTCCTCTGCTCTCCGGGCGTCTGATGGGCGGCTCGGCAGATTCTAAAAGAAGTCACCTGGTCTTGGCGGTGTCTTTCCGCTCCTGAAAAAGGCTATCGTACGCCAACAACACGGAGTATTATCACTGCCAAAAGGCCGCACAATCCCATGCAAAGTGATTGCAGCGTATACGTTCGATATAACACATTTGGCGGTATGTCGTGCAGTCTGTTCAACAGCCAGAAGAAACTGGCATTCGCATGAAAAACACAAAATGAACCGGCGCCGATAAGGGCGACGGCCATTTCCGGGGACAGGTTTAGCGATCCGAGCATTGAAGCTACGATGGAGGAGGTGGTGACCATGGAAACCGTTAATGAACCGGTGGCTGTTGTCAGACCTGCAGCCAACAGAAAGGGAAGCAGAAGACCGGGAATACCTGAACCCGTAATAGCCGTTGAGACATCCGACCCGATGGTCGAAGCCTTGATGACGCCGCCAAAGGCGCCACCGGCTCCAGTGATCATAATCACAGCCGCTGCTTTTTCAATAGACCGCTCCACGATAGACCGCAGTTGCGGCATACGACTGCCCTTGTTCAGCAACAATGAGGCCAGGGCCAGGCCTATCAACAAAGCTATAACCGGAGTTCCCAGAAACTGAATTACACTGCTTTTCGGGATGGCAAAAGAATCGATTTGAGACAGTGACGCCAGCGTGATCAGGCAAAGAGGTAGGAAGATGGGGCCAAGAGAAAAGACCAAGCTGGGTTTTTGAAAGGCTCTTTCCTGGAGAGTCTCTTTCTGGAGGACTTTGTCTCGAATAGTACGATCATAGGGCAGTTCGATTTTGCCACAGGCGAATAAAACCCATAAGAGCCCGCCAATGACCGAAAAAGCTGCCACAAAGGCGTTAATAAGGATTACTTTTCCAAGGTTGGCGCCGACAAGTCCTGCCGCAGCGAGCGGACCCGGCGTAGGCGGCAAAAGCGCATGCGTGGCTGTTAATCCGGCGGTGAGCGAGAGACCCGTGACTATGATGGTCCTTTTACTTTTTACGGCCAACATCTCTGTTATAGGCTGCAGCATGATATAGGCCACATCTACGAATACAGGAATGGCAATGACATACCCGGTAAGACCCATAGCAAGAGGAACGCGTTTTTCTCCAGTCAATCGCAATGTGGATTCAGCGATGCGAAACGATCCTCCTGTTTCGGTCAAGATCTCGCCAATCACAGCACCCAAAACCATTACAATTCCAATCCCTTTGAGCGTCCCGGCAAATCCATCGAGCAGACTGTCCAAAGTCTTGTCCATCGGCATACCAGTGGCGAGTCCCAGAAAAAGTCCACAACAAAGAAGTGCCAGAAAAGGATGCACGTGCAGTTTCGAAATTGCGAGAATGAGAGCCAGCAGAGTTATGGTCAACGCCACGATTGACATGTCTTGTCCCGGAGGGTATTTCCTACACAGATTTCATTTCAGCAGATATCTCTTCAAAGCATCCTCATTAACATTCACTCCCAATCCTGGTTCGTTGGGGATCTGCAAACGACCGTTGTGAGGGGAGAAGGTAGGCTGGACCAACTCGTCCCGCAGGGGATTTTCCGTCCGATCCAGCTCCATCAGGGCATCGGCGTTATTCAATCGGCTACCTGGCATGTCAATATTCGCGATCAGATGCATCGCTGCACTTACGGCGATTCCCGTCCCCCAGGTGTGTGGCACCAGGTCCACGCCGAAAGTGTAGGCCATATCAGCGATGCGTTTGACCTCGGTTAAACCCCCGGCCGCACAGATGTCAGGCTGGGCAATATCCACACACTGCTGCTGAAACAGGTGCAGAAAACCGAAGCGCAGGTATTCGCACTCTCCGCCGGCAATTGGTATGGAGGTCGTTTTTCGCAGTTGGCTGTAGCTGGAATAGTATTCCGGCGACACCGGCTCTTCAAACCAGGATATCTGATAAGACTCCACGGCCCTGGCTAGTTTCATGGCTTCAGTGAGAGAATATGCATGATTCGCATCTATCATCAGGTCAATATCAGAGCCTATCGCTTGCCTGACAGCCTTAACATTCTCTATATCCTTCTCAATGTTTAGGCCTACCTTCATTTTCATCGCATCGAAGCCCTGCTCCTTATAACCAAGGGCTTCCTGGGCCAGTTTTTTCGACAATGATTCGGTTTCAGTAAAGTACATTCCTGACGCATACGTTCGCACTGAGTGGCGACGGCGCCCCCCCCAAGAGAACCGATACGGGTTGACCAAGTATTTTTCCTCTGAGGTCCCACAAGGCAACGTCAATCGCGCTCAGTGCTGACAGCAATATGCCGCGGCGGGCATAATCCAACGAGCGCAAATACATCATTTGCCAAAGGCTTTCCGTCTCCAGGGGACTATGCCCTATCAACAGGGGTCGAAAGAACTCGATGCCGGCCTTGATGACCTCAGCCGGCCCGTAGCCTTCACCCCAACCGAACGTTCCATCATCGCACGTAATCTTGACTAAACAAATCGTACGCGTGCCGTACTGCCATTGAGAGAAGTAGAATTCTCTCTCCAATTTGTGACAGACAACATATGGTTCTATTGTACTGATCTTCATTATTGCTCACGACTTTCCAAATACGATCCTACTCAACACTGTTCGACCAACCAAAGATTGCGCGGGCCAGAAGTAACGCTGTCACTTTCGCACATTGAACTCAAAGTAGTCTAACTAGCAAGGTCCTATTTTCCAAATACTCTGTTGCTTTCCCTCCCAAATCAACGCGGCTAAACATTTAGCGATGATCGTGCTCTCCTTGAATGTGTACGTCCTCACTCGCGGTCGGCCGTCGTCCACTCAATCAGATTGAACAGAATCTTGTCGGCCACGGGGTCCGTGCCGAGGTTATCGACCAGGCGAAGTTGCGACAGAATACAGCGCCCGCTGCCGACCGGAGCTATGGCCATGTCGCTGCCCCACCACGTATCACCCGGCCCATAGTAGTGGCGCTTGCTTAATTCAAAATCAGGGGAAAAGTCAAAGCCGATAGCGCCGGCGATCGGTTCAGCGTCAACATCCAGCAGTGTATGTTCAGCCCAGACGTTCTCGTAGACCGGGCCCATCATGCAGTTGACCGGCAGGCCGTCGAAGAACGGATGATCGTTCACAAGGTGCGGAATGCCCAGCCATAGGCCAATGGCGGCTTTCATACGAACGCGCACAGGCAGCAGCGCCGACGCTTCTCCGGCCTTGGCCCAGGGAGCTTTTGGTCCTCCACCCTGCAAATAGACAGCCGTACCTCCGGCCTTGATGAATCCTTTTAGTCTGTCGAAAAGGACCTTCTGCGCCGGCGTGTTCGCTTCGGTGCGCGAAACAAACACGGCAAGGGACAGGTCTGTCCCCGCGTCGAATTCTACAAACGCGATCCCCGCTTTTCTCAAGAACGGCTTGAGCGAATTGCTCGGGTCGAGTACCGCTATACGCTTGCCGGCAGCGGCAAGCCGTTCTTCAGTAAACACATCGAAACTGTATTTGTTATCGGCAATCAGCACACCATCGCCAGCAGTGATTTGTGCTCTTACCGTATAGGTCCCTTCGAGCGCCTTTGTATCGAGATCTTCTTTGAGAAGTCGAGTGATGCCTGATATCATATTGACGTCCGTTTTCTTTGTGAAAATGGTTCCGTTGTCATCGGATACTATTTCTATCTTCAGAATTCCTTTGATCTGGTCCAGTTCATTCACACCGGTGATTTCTATCTGCGTGCCTTGCTTGGAATAGACATTACGCGGACGCATGCGGATGGCGATGATTCGCGGCTGGTTTGCAGCCTTTGTACCTTCATAAGCATATGTCTTTGGATTGCGGAACAAATCGAGCAGTCCTGCACCCATAATCCAATCCCCGGCGGTCAGTGCGTGAACGCAGTAGCCAATAACAAGCCGGTTGCAGCGGACTGCTTCGATCATGCGTTTGTTCGCAGTGCCATGTATCTGCTGCTGATCGAGGCAGAACTGCTTGAGATCGGGATAAATCTTGTCGAATCCGCTTTCCTTCAATGCCTGCCTGTGTTCGTCGGCGAGGCGCCGATTGTAGATGAAGGGCGGCGCAATTGGATTGCCAATTTCCTCAAAACGCTCGTTGTTGTCTACGAGGTCAGGCAGACTGCCGTAACCCAATTCTGAAAAGAATGTCATCAATCCCGGAACAACATTTCTTCCGGGTAATCTGCCCCTCAGTCCCATCTTCCGCATCTGTTGATGAGTTTTGCTGCCGGTCAGTATCAGCTTACTGTAAACCTCCTCGTTGATCTGAGGTCCGGGATAGTCGTGAATATCGTTGAACTTGGTGGGTTCAGACTCGTAGGGCAGATACATGTTTGCCCCTTGCGCCCACCCGCCCGACTCGTCCAGGATCAAACGCGTCGGATCAAGCTGTCGTGCAAGCATTGACATTGGATGCAGCAACTGTTTGAGAACCGGACGTTTCAGCTCGTTGAACAGTTCCCACTGCACCACACACGCGCGGTTTCGGTCGCGCAGGATACTCTCACGCACCTCGTTCTCCACCCACCCCGGGAGGCGGGCCGATTCGGCCGGAAAATCCATACATTCAATGGCCAGAGAGCCCACGGTCAGTACGCCCATCTCATCACAGAGATCGAGCCACATCGGTGGCGGAGGTTTGCGCCATGGGCGGATCATGTTGAAGCCGGCATCTTTCGCCAGTTGAATTTCGCGGATCGCTATTTCGCGGCTGTCGGGGTACGCCAGCTTCACCGGGTACAGCCCCTCGAAAAAGGTGGCTTTCAGATACACCGGCTCGCCATTCAGATAGAACTTCTTGTCGCTAATGGTGAACTCACGCATCCCGAATCGCCCACTCCATCGGTCACAAACTCCAGAACCGTACGCCACGCTCACATCGGCACGATAAAGGTGAGGATTGTCAGGCGACCAGCGGACCGCGTCGGGGATTTGCAGCATCCAGCTTTGCCTGTTCGAGCCGGGTATCAGCTCAGATCGTTTGTTCATATGTGAAACGACCTCATCAGGCCGGCTCGTTGAGTGGATGACAATTTCGACTTGAGCGGGGGTGTTTCTTTCTCCCGCGTGCGCCACCTCCAGGTGGAACGTCGCGGTGTTGTCGGAAATCTTCGGTTCAATGAAAACGTCCTTTACGTAAATGTCTTCGGTAGCACTCAATCGGACCGATTGCCAGATGCCGCCTGTAATCGCGCCGCGCCATTGCGGAGTTTCCATCGGCCCAATGCCGTCCACCTGCTTATTCTGCAGCAGGATCGGCCCGACCACACGCAGGATCAGCGTGTTTTCCTCGCCTGGTTTGACCAGGCTGTCGACGCGAAACTCGAATGGCGTGAAACCGCCCTCGTGAACGCCCACGGCCTGGTCATTGATCCAGACTTCGGATAGGAAGTTCACAGCGTCAAAGTGCAATTGGATGACTTTCCCTTCCCAGCTTTCCGGAACCATAAACGTGCGACGATAGAATGCGACACCTTCATAATCTTTTTCAATCAGCTCCCAGCAACTCGGCACGGGAATATCGCGCCGGTTCGCATGCGCCGCGAAAACCTGTTGCTGATGCCAGCGGCCCTGGCGGCCCAGGTTTTGGGGATCAAAGATGATTTCCCATGTTCCATCCAGCGACTGCAACTGCCTTGCATTGCCTACTGCTTCATGACTTGTGGACGCCAAGGAACCGACCTGGGACAACAGGAGCGGACTGACGGCTACAAGAATAGTACAAATACAGCTTTTTCTTCTAATTGTCATCTGACATGTCCCGTATACGCGGTTGGAAAGCATATTTGTTTTCGTACGACACCAACAATCTTGATTTCACGTTGAACTGTCTCCAAATCCTTTCCTACGATATTCATCATCTGATCCTTCAATTCTTCTTTCTGTTCACCATATTCTTCGTCGTCTGCCAGATTGTCCCATTCATAGGAATCGTTCTGATGGTTGTAGAGTTCTTCTTTTCCATTACGATACAGGACGTATCTCCAGTTCCTCTATTTTCCTGACCGCCCATTCGGCATGCATTTCATCCGGGGTAAGATCTCTGTTATTCTCGTCAACGTAGTTCAAGTGCTTCTCTTTGTCCCACGAATAGATCCAACCAGGCTTGTCAGGCCCCACGGAGTGTGGGAAAGTCGGAACATCTGACAAAGGTGCAAATGAACCGTCAACGGCGCCGATGCTTCTGAAAGGTTCCGGGACTGAGGGATGTCCGACCAGGTCGTTGCCGTCATAGGCAAAAGGCCCGTAGTTATTGATCTCGAAACTCGAGTTGGAATTGTTGTTGAGCAGTGAGAATGTGAGTTTGCGCATGCTGTCAGCGTGGAATTTCACCCAGTGATGAAGATAACCGCCCGGCGTGCCGTTCATATTTTCAAAGTTCACCTTCAGGGGATGCTTGTCCTCCAGAACCATCCCTCTAATCAAAACCTCCATTGTCTCCTGTTCGCGGGGATGCAAAATGAGCATGCCCTCGTTCCAGCCGTGATCACCCAGGATACAGCTCAGTCTGATTGTTGAATCTCCAGTGTTGCGGACCAACATTGATATCTTTGTTGAAGTTTGCAGATCCCATCTCCCACCCGGACCATTAACGACAATCCTGGGTCTGGAGACCGGTTCTGTTCGAATCAGCAATTTCTCACCGCTGATCTCCGCGGTTGCGCCGCTGGTTTCAATGCGAGATATATCGAGGCCAACTGACAGATCGATAGAGTAACCTCTCTGCGGACAGGATATGAGAAGACCTGAACCAAATAGAATGAACAAATGAAGGGCAGATAATGACCTACCCGCGTTTCCAGATGCAGTGCTCATGACAGTACATCGCATATTTTAACCTCATCTGATATCGGCGCATGTGGCCGAACATAAACTGGCCAACGACATAACCCTGCCAACGCAACAGGTGTCAATTAGGTCAGGCTGCGCTTGTCAGGACAAGATAGGACCACAGTGGCAATTATTCTATCTTGCTGAAAACATACACTTACCTTCCTGAATGGCTCAGTCGGAGTTCTGCCCCTTTCCCGACATAACCACGGTCTCAAATAGAACGCCCATAGCTATTATTCCCTCAGCCCCGTCACGCTTCTTCGATGATATCTAATCCTAAGGCCTTGCCGAATTCTGCGAGCGGCTCCTTGACGTCACCGTAGACGGTAACTCGATGCCATCCAAACCGGTCCCACTGTTCGAACAACTTGCCGATGTCGCCGCGGACTTCTGCGACGAGCTGAGTACGGCATCCGTATTCGCTATCGAGATTGCCCACTGCCTTGGCCTGATGGATGATTAGCTTCTTCTGCTGCCAATTTGTGCGAAAGGATGTCGTCATATAGCCAGAGGGCAAGAATGATTGGCCACAGGCTCCGCGCGGGTCACGGTTGTGAAGTGTGCGAATCCTGAAGCTGTTGTGATTGCCTTCAGGACCGAATACCTTGGTCGTGGCCACGCAGTGAGCATAAACGATCTGATTCTTCGAGGTATCAAGCGCCGGGTCAGACACGTAACCAGGTCGGCCAGTAAGAATCCTGGCCATCAGCATACTGAGCATGTCGTCGGGCATTGCCTCGCAGACTCCCTGCCCGCCATCGTTCAGAATCTCTCTGATCTTCGTATTTGCCAAGAAGACCGTCGCGATGCGAATCCCTCCTGTTTTGTCGTCGGCAGCCCTTGTGGATGACGTGAGCCCGCCGAGCGTTGTCGCCGCAGCTAGTCCGATGCTTTTGAGGAAATGCCGGCGATTGACAGCCGCGTGGCAACCATGACAGGGACGGCGAGCGTGACATTGGCACATATGACCTCTCCTTTCTTCGGTCAATACTCCCCTCTCCGGCACTCGTGGGCCGATACACGATTGCTACACCGTATAGTATAGCCGAACGTGCAATCGTTTCAAGAACAAGTTCCGACTACCCCGTTATCCTTGCCGGGTCCTGAGTCAGTTCCAAAGGATAGGCAAGGGTGCGTGTCATGATTGGCAATCCTGAACCCTGGAAAGACGAAGTCGCGGATCCCCCCTCCAATCTCGAAAGTCCAGAAGTCCCGCTCAGCTTTTGAAACATAAGGAAGGGTCACTGAATACGTTGCGAATTCTTGCCATTTTTGTATTCCATTGCCCTTACACGATTTATGAGAAGCACACATGTTGCCAAGCTCGGAGATGACGGGTTTGGGTTGTATCAGAAATGTTTCAGAAACTGACACTGAAATGACACTGGGACAGCCCAAGGGCAGGATGAGCGAAAAGTCAAGTCTCCCTAATTCTCGCTCTCACCAAAAGTTACATTAATCGGGGAGACAAGATTTGAACTTGCGACCTCTGCGTCCCGAACGCAGCGCTCTGGCCAAACTGAGCTACTCCCCGGCCAAACAGTCCGGCAAATATACTACATTCGGCGCCGGATTGCAAACTATAATAGATTTACCGGATCGATATCTATAGCAATTTTGACCGTCGGGCGAATAGGCCGCTCGGCCCGCAGGGCGGCAAACAACCGCTGTATAGTTGCCGCCTGCGGCGCCTGTACGATTAACTGCATCCTGTGGAATCGCCGTACTCGGCTGATCACCGCCGGCATGGGCCCGCGAACGGTGGCCTCAAGACCTTCGCGCCCGACAATAGTGTCCAGTCTTTGGCGCATCTGCTGGCTGGCCACCTCAAGCTTGTCAAACTTCATGTCGCGCATGACGATGACAGCCAACCGCCAGAACGGTGGCAAATTGCAGGCCTCGCGATGTCTCAGTTCCTGCTTGACAAAACCGTCAAAGTCCCCGGCGACGGCAAATCGTATGGCCGGCTGGTTGACCAAGAATGTCTGGACGAAGACGGTTCCCTTCTTCGCTGAGCGTCCGGCCCGGCCGGCCACCTGCGAAATAAGCTGGAAAGTCCGTTCGTTCGCTCTGAAATCCGGAAGATAGAGGCACGTATCTGCACTGATAATGCCGACCAGCGTCACGTTCGGAAAATGCAACCCCTTGGCAAGCATTTGCGTACCGGCCAGGATGTCGATTCTACCCTCGCCGAAATCTCTCAGCAACCGGTAATAGTCCTTGCCCGCCATCGAATCGCTGTCAATTCGCGACACACGAGCATCGGGGAATTTTTTGGCCAGTTCCTCTTCGAGCCGTTGCGAGCCAAGCCCGATCATTGCGAATCCCTTGTCGCAGAGCGGGCATTTCTCAGGCACGAGCGTTTGTGCAAGGCAATAATGGCAAATCGCATAGCCGTAATTCATGTGCTTTCCGGTGACCGTTCGCATTCGCTCGTAGCGAGTCTTTTTCGATTTGTGGAAGGTCAGCGTCACATCGCAGTTGCGGCAGTGAACCGTGTGCTTGCAGGATGGGCAGAACACAAAACTACTGTAGCCGCGTCGGTTCAAGAGCAAGATTGCCTGTTCCTTCTTGGCCAGGATTTCTTTCAAATGCCGACCCAGAGGCTCGCTCAGCAAATTCATGCCCTTTTGCGTTATTGGCGTCTGGGTCAAATCGACCAGTTTCATCTGGGGCATCGGCAGGTCCATCACCCTCTTGGGCAGATGCAGCAGGTTGAAGTGCTTCTTACTCCGGCAGTTCGACAGCATCTCCAATGACGGAGTCGCGCTGCCTAGAATGCAATGCGCGCTCGCCAACTGTGCCCGCTTGATCGCTACGTCTCTGCCGTTATACCGTGGCGCGGTATCCTGCTTGTAGCTGGGCTCGTGCTCTTCGTCGACGACGACCAGACCCAGGTTCGATAGCGGCGCAAAAACTGCTGACCGGGCGCCAATCACAACGTCAGCCTCGCCCGACCTTATCTTTTGCCACTGCACATTTCGCTGCGCGGCGGTCAGACCCGAATGCATTACGGCGATTTTTTGGAACCGCTCATTGAATCTCTGAACGGTCTGGGCCGTCAGAGCAATTTCAGGCAGCAGCACAATAGCACTCTTGCCCTTGTGCAACACCTGACGGATGGCCCTGACATAAAGCTCAGTCTTGCCGCTGTCGGTGACGCCGTGAACCAGTGAGACGCCGAACTCGTCTGAATCTATCTGAGCTTTGATCGACTCGAGCACGTTGCGCTGGTCGGCATTGAGGACTATCTGCGGCTGCGTCCCTATTGCCATTGCCTTCGGAATGGCGGGCAGAGATTTCAATACCGTCTTTTGGCCTATCTTGACAATTTCCCGCTCGGTGAGTCTCTTCAACGGTTGGGCGCCACAACCTGCTGTCTCCAGGACACCCTGCAACTCCAGAGCCGAATCAGGCCCAAAGGCCTCTCGCTGGCGAAGTAAGGCGACAATCTGTTTTTGCTTTTTGCCCTTCAATTCGCCGATGATCTTCTCGGTATCAGCAACGCCGATCGTCAGATAAACATACTTCTGTGTCTTAACACCGGCCCCTTTCTTCACCGCCGCCGGCACAATTGCGGCCAGGACCTGCCCGAGCGGGCAAACGTAGTAACCGCCAATCCACCGAGCCAATGCCATCAGCTCAGAATCCACTAACGGCTCTTTGTCAACGACGCGCGAGACCGCTTTGAGCCGGATGCCTCGCTGTGCGCTTCCGAACGCCTCTTCGGCAGGAACATCCGATTCAACACAGAAACCCTTTTGTAGTTTGTTGTTCCTCCCAAACGGAACCTCAACTCTCTGGCCGGCCCTAACAGGCCACATCTCATCCGGGACAAGATAGTCAAATTCCGTATCCGCCGCCGACTCAAACGCCACGCGGATTATGTGGCCGCGTAAAGTCTCTGAGCCTGCCTCCTCTATCTCGAACAAGGTATCAGTTCGGTGTTTGCTCATCGGCTACTGGCGTTGTACAGACCTTCCTTGCGTCGCTTTTCGGACTTCTCATATATGTACGTGTCCTCGCACATGTCCAGGCCGAGCTTTGTTATCAGGCTCTTGAGATAATCAAGGTGCGGACATGGTGAAGAATGGAAGTTGTCTTTTGTCAGGCAGGAAGCCAATTTCACGACAATGCGGTCCTTTCCTATTTGCTCCTGCTTTTTTATCCGACGGATCAGGTTGCTTAGTTTACGTTGCAGGGCCCTGCCGCAGCAGCCGCCGCACGTGAGATTGAGCATACGATACGCCTTGTCCTTGGGGTAAGCAGAAAAACCGCCTGTGCGCTCATTGAATGCCTTTTCGCAATTGTAGCCGGAGCAACGTTCTTTTACGATGTGGCACTGCACTATAGCTACGTAGTCTTTGTCCTTCAAATCTACCATGTTTTGTCCTTTTCCTAAAGTCTTGCGTGGGGCTTGTCCCACCGATCAACTTCAATATTCGACATTCCTTGTTCGATATTCGATCGGCTTTGAATAATGAATGTCCAATGTCCAATATCGAATGTCCAAATTGGTGGGGCAAGCCTCACCTTAGGACCGTGCATGAAATAACTTCCCGTTTTGGCTGGGCAATTGCACCGCATCTTCGGCTGCTCCTCAATCGTGGAATCCTCACTGTAGAATAGCTACAGTTCCGGCTCCACTCAATCGATCGCACCCAAATCTACGGCACACTTGGGCCCCAAATTCGAGAATCTATTTCATGCACAGTCCTTACAACTTGAAGTACTTCGTGGCCATTTTGTTTACGTAATCGCCTATGGCAAGCGATGCCGTGGCTGCCGGCGACGGGGCGTTCAAGACGTGAATTGAGTTCGCTTGTCTTTCTATTCTAAAATCATCGATCAGTTTGCCGTTGCGCTCGAGTGCCTGGGCCCTCACCCCGGCCCGGCAGGGCTTGATGTCGCTGTCGGCCAGTGAGGGAACGAGCCTCTGCAATTGCCGAAGAAACAGCTTTCTTGAGAACGCCCTGGCATATTCGCCCAACCCGGATTTCCAATACTTCAGGAACATTCTCCAGAGCCCCGGATAAGACAGGGCATCCAGAGTATCGCTCAGGCTAAAATCGGTCTTGCCATAACCTTCCCTCTTGAATGAAAAGACGGCGTTCGGACCGCATTCAACCCCGCCTGCAATCATGCGGGTAAAATGGACCCCAAGAAAAGGCAGGGCCGGGTCGGGCACAGGATATATCAGGCCTTTGACTTTGCCTCTCGCCTCTTCTGTGAGTTCGTAGTAGTCTCCACGGAACGGGACTATTCTCATGTCAGGCTCGACATTGTCCAATCTTGCAACTCTATCACATTGAAGGCCGGCACAGTTGACAACGTACTTTGCATCGATAGAGCCCTGGTCTGTTCGGACTTCAGTGTAGAAATCGTGCCTGTCAAAACCCGTCACTTTGTGCGAAGTCAGGACTCTGTTGCCCTTGTTCTTCTTCTCTACAAGATCCGCCAATTTCTCTGCGACTTTGGCAAAATCAATTATCCCGGTGCTTGGGACCCATATCGCGGCAATACCCTCGCAGGCCGGTTCAATCTCCTTGATCCGATCTGGACCGATTTCTTCGAGCCCTTCTATTTCGTTCTCAAGGCCGTTCTGGAGTATCTTTTCAAGGTTGGCCCGCTCCCTTTCATGGGTGGCGACCACTACCTTTCCACAAATATCATAAGGGATTCTGTGCCTCTTGGCGAACGTCAGCAGCTCCTTGCGTCCTTCGGCACAGGTTTTGGCCTTGTTCGAGCCCGGCTGGTAGTACAGTCCCGAGTGAATAACGCCGGAGTTGCGGCCGGTCTGATGTGCAGCTACGCGGTCCTCCTTTTCCAGCACAGCGATGCTAATATCAGGATGGGCCAGCGTGATTTTATAGGCGGACGCCAGACCTACAATGCCGCCGCCCACCACTGCGATGTCAAAACCGAAGCTTTCGTTCATTCTCCAAGATCCCTTACAGTACAAATCAGACCATCGGCCTCTACAATAACCGACGCCCCGGCCAGCGTCAATCAAGAACCGTAGCCCAGTTAGATCAAGGGGATATGTGAAATGCCTGAAGTGGCAGGTCAGAATCGAGTCCGAGGCAGCGCAGAGAACAAAGGTCGCCTGCTAGCCCGGATTTCTCACAAACTTCGTAGCGAGATCGCGTAGATTGTGACAGATCCTGGACTTGTCGCAGTGAGCCGGGTGAAGGCGTATTGAAATACGTCGAAGTCGGGGATCAAGACAAGTCCAGCCAGATGGCATGAGATACGCGATTGCAGCCGGAGGGCTGTGAGAAATTCGGGCTATATGTCGGGAACGACTTGGGGATAAACCTGGCCCGCACTATTGATCTTGAAGACGTATATGAGCCCTTTTCTTAGCTTGCTATAAATGGCGTTGCCATAGATCGCCTCGACATCATGTGCGGTGAGTTTCTCAGTATCGTTTGCCAGGTCCCAGATATTAGACCAGAACATATGCCTCTTCTCTACCGGCAGCGCTTCGAGCATATCTTTGTATCTTCTCGGTTCTGCTCCCGGCTCCTCAATGGGAAAACCCTCAGCAGGCGACATCTTCTCGCCGTAAACCCTTCTCCACAGATACAGCGCCTTTGCCCGGCCGTCGGTGACCATCTTGCTGCCGAACTTCACGATCAAGGCGTCAAAGTGGACGACATCGCCGGCGATTGTGTATTCCTTCTCCAGGATGTTCGTCAGCTCGTCGCCTCGGGCCGTCTCTACGAATTTTATGGTCGTAAAAAGCTCTCCGTCTCTGAATCCCTGAGCGATGACCTTCGCATACCCTATCTGGTCCTCACCCGTCAGGTTGGTTATCGCCTGCTTGAGATCCTTGTTCTCGGCTAAAAGTTCGCCTATCGTCGCAACTGCTTTGTATGGCGCCCGGCCCAAATAGGCCGCCCCTACAAGCGCCGCCCCTATGATAATCAGAGGCAAAAGCCTCATTTTTCTTCGCCTCTCTGCCATCTGCCTTCTCTTGTCAGCCAATATCAATCGTCTTGCGAAAATCGGTCCCCATTACTCTATCATCGGCTCTGCGGCCGGAATCTCTGAACTTTTCGCGCAGCATGCCCTGTACTTCCTTATGAGCAGGCATTTCCCGGAAGTGTTGTTTCACACGGACGTACCCGTAGTCGCCCGCATTGCCTCACATCATAACTGAGATGTTCGGTGCCGAGACCTCTATGGCCTATGATATCGGACGACCTGCGACGGCCGGTCTACTTGAGTTCGAGACAGACGACGGTGCCCTCGGCGTCGCGAGCGTAGAGCAAGTCTCCGAGAAGAACAGGCTTCGACCAGCAGAGGCCCTCCAGAATCTTCTGCCGGTGGGTCTCTTTAAAAGACGCTTTGCCCAGATCGCCCCAGATCAGCTCGCCCTTCTCGCTGAGTATGATCAACTTATCGCCAACACCGAGCAGATTCCCGAAGTCGTATTTGTCGTCGAATGATTTGCGTTTGCCCGTCTCGGCGTCGATACAAATCAATCCCATTCCGGTCGATCCGCGGCCTTTGGTCAGAAAGTAGATGTTGCCTTCACGGATCACATGCGTGTTGAAGGCGAACCACTCATTGGGGAATTTGGCATCCTCCGACAGCCAATCCTGCGTGAACTCATTGCCGTCCAGAGACAGGCGGCTTAAGCCGTGCGCGCTGTGAACGAGATACATCCGACCCCTGTAGATGTAAGGAGTCGTGCCGTTGCAGTTCGATTTTTCCTGCCACGTCTTCTTGTAGGTCGCCACCGACTTACCTGTTGCCGGATCAAGAACAAGGAACTCTCGATTTGTGAGCAAAGCCACGGCGGGACGGCCGAACATGGCGGCGGGCAGAGGCTTGGGTGTGGCGTAAGCGACGACATTCTGCTCACTCCTCCAGAGGACGTCGCCCGTATTCTTGTTCAAGGCCAAACCTCTGTCACCTGCATTGTAAATGGCAACATCATCAATGATGGTAGGCGAAGCAGCGAAGCCCCACCAGGCCTTTCTCACCTGATACTGCTCTGCCGATGCCTCCCATATCTTCTCGCCAGTCTTGGCATCGAGACAGAAGATATGACCCTCCTTGCTGATCGTATAAACCTTGCCCTGGTGGATGGTCGGAGTGGAGCTGGGGCCACCCGGGTGGAGGTTAGGCTTGAGAACGCACTGATAATCGAACGTCCACTTCTCTTGTCCCGTTCTGGCGTCCAGGCAGTAGACGGAATCCTTCGCCTTGCTCTTGTCCTTGTCCTCTTTCTTGCCGTCGTTGCCCATCGTGTAGAGCAGACCGTCAGCGATGGTGACCGAGCACATGCCTGTGCCGACCTTCGCGTCCCAAACCTTGGTCGCGGATTTCGCGGTGAATTCCTTGACGCCGGGTTTGAGATCAAAGTTGGGACCGAGATAATGCGGCCAGTCCTCAGCGCCGCTTGCCGCGACCGACAACGACATCACCAGGCAGATCGCAGCGATCCATACCTCGAAACACGATTTACTGCGACGGCGCGAACCTGCGCCAACAATAGCCTCGGACCAGTTCATAGCCTTTCTCCTTTCATCTCACAAAACAGTATTATCCTATGCGTCTTTCCCGCAGCATTTCTTGTACTTCTTCCCGCTGCCGCAGGGACATGGCTCATTGCGCCCGACCTTGGGCGTTTCGAGCTTGATCTGCTTTACCTTCACCTCGCCCTGCGGCGCCTGGGCGGCGGCCCGCTGTTGCTCGGCCATCGCGAATTGACCGACCTCATCGTGTGAGGTCTGACTCACGTTCCACACATTCCTGGCCCGGGCGCCGGCTTCAAGACGAATCTTGAAAATGATATCCGTAACGCGGTCCTCGATAGTATCGAGCATTTCCTCGAACATTCGTGAACCTTCGCGTTTGTATTCGATCTTGGGGTCTTTCTCGGCCAAGGATCGCATCCAGATGCTGCTCTTGAGATGGTCCATCGAATAGAGATGGTCTTTCCATGTGCTGTCGTAAACCTGGAGCAGAACGTACTTTTCAAGGTCGGTAAGCTCGGATCGCAAGAACTCGGTCGCCACCTCGGATAATTTTTCTTTAACTTGCGGGCCGTCGCCGGACAGATCCTCTTCGGCCAAAGAGGCGCCGAATCGTTCGTTGGCCCAGCTCACCAGCTCGGCGCGGTTTGAGCGGGCGATTCTGTCAGAAAGCTCTCGTTCCAGTTCGCCGTCGTTAAAGCTCCGGCTTAGTTCAAGCAGTTGATCGCGCAGTGCACGAGGCTTTGCATCTTGTATTTTTTCCACCGACAGGCCGGCGTTGTATTTCCTGTTGGCCCATTCGGCAAGTGTCTCAAAGGCATAGACATTGGCTCCCTGCGGGCCGTAAACCATGTTCATCGCAAACTCGACAGGATATTCAATTTCCCGTTGTTTGTACTTCGCTGCTGTTTGTTCACAAAGCTGCTGTCGGATTTGCGAACCTTTGAGGTCCTTCAACTCGCTGACGTCGAGTCTTATGTCGAATTTCGCGCGCGCCCAGTCGACAAATGTCCGAACGGCGAAATCCTCCTTGAGAAACTCGATCAACTGCGAACAGTCCTTCTTGTCGATTTGCTCGGCGGCAGCTAAAGTCAATTGCTCCTGGATCTCGTCGGGTGACTGCTGCTTGACCTTGCTCGGGCTCAGACTGACTCGAAAGGCACTCATGGCCCATTTGCACAAACCCGATATATCCCAAGTGTTCGGGGCACTGTAGTCCTCAAAATATTCCCCCAATGAGAGCGATATGTTGTTCTCGGCGTCACCCTTTGCCTGATGCTTGATGAGTTCTTCGATGTCCTGAACCTTCGCGTCGGCGATGTCCGACGGCTTAAGATCGGCTCCGAAATTAGTTCTTGCCCATTCGATGACACACTTGGCCGGGTACTCTTTGTCGAGTATCGTCTCACAATTCTTTGCGATAGCCCCCTCGATCATCTCGTCGATGACGTTCTTGAGCTTGAGCCCGGCCAGAATCTGGCGCCGGCGCGAATAGAAGATCTTTCGCTGATAATCCATCACCTCGTCATATTCGAGCAGGCTCTTGCGCACGTCGAAGTTTCGCTCCTCAACCTTCTTCTGCGCTTTTTCTATGCCTTTGCTTATTCTCTTGTGATAGATCGGCTGTCCTTCTTCCCAGCCGATCCAGGAAAGTGCCTTGACGGTCCATTCCGGGGCGAAGATTCGCATCAAATCATCGTCGAAGCTCAGGAAGAACTGGCTGGAGCCGGGATCACCTTGTCTGCCGCAACGGCCTCGAAGCTGATTATCGATCCTTCTGGCCTCGTGGCGCTCCGTGCCAAGTACGTGTTCTCCGCCGACGTATTTCGTTTTATCCTTGTCTTTACCATCGCCTAGGAACACGTGATACATTGGGTCATTTGACTTGAGGTGGATCACGTTGCCGGTGCTTAGTTGCTTGAGCGTACAGATCCTAACGCCTCGCTCGTTTGGATCGTCTTCTTCCCCCAAGTTCTCATAGAGAACACCGGGGCCGAGTTTTATGTCGGTACCTCTCCCGGCCATGTTGGTCGCAATGGTGACATTGCCGCGCATCGAACCGTCCCGGGCTTTGTGCTGATAACCGGCCTTGACGACAATGTCGGCCTCCCTTGCGTGCTGCTTGGCGTTGAGGACCTCATGGTCGAGACCGAATTTCTTATGCAGGGCCTCTGAAAGAGCCTCGCTTTTTTCTATGCTGATCGTACCGACAAGCACCGGCCTGCCGGCCATGCTCACTTCGCGGATCTCTTCCACTATCGCATCGAATTTTTCGCCAAGCGATTTGTAGATTGCGTCTTCCCGGTCCTCCCTGATGCAGGGCTCGTTGGTCGGCATTGCGATAACTTCCAGCTTGTAGATGTTCATGAACTCTTCGGCTTCGGTTACGGCGGTGCCGGTCATTCCCGCTATCTGGTCGTAGAGTTTGAAAAAGTTCTGCAGCGTGATAGTTGCCAGCGTCTGGCTCTCTTCTTTTACCTTGACGCCTTCTTTTGCCTCGACCGCCTGATGGAGCCCGTCGGACCATTGCCGGCCGTGCATCAGCCGTCCCGTAAACTCATCGACGATGATGACTTTGCCGTCCATGACAACGTAGTCTTTCTCCCGCTCAAACGTGACGTGGGCCCGCAGACTCTGCTCCAGAAGATGGGGCCATTCCATATTCGAGCCGGTGAAAAATGAACCCACGCCGGCTATATCCTGTGCGGCACCGACGCCTTCGTGCGTCAGATGCACCGCTTTTTTATCGTGTTCGACCTCGTAATACTGTGTGGCCTGCGCGAGCGCAGCGGCCGCCGCTTCGTGCTCGGCCTGGCTCTTCTCAATCACCTTCTGAGCCTTCTCGATCCGCTTGCTGTCTTTGCCCTTCTTCGCGTCGGACAATTCGCCCTGAGCATTGGCAATAGTCCGCTCGGCGGAATCAATTTGCTTTTTCGAGCGATCATAGCTGCTTTGAAGGCCGATCAACTTTCTCGCCACCTGGTCGGCCTTGCCGTATCTGGTGACATCATCGAAAGCCGGGCCCGATATGATCAAAGGCGTCCTGGCCTCGTCAATCAGAATCGAGTCGACTTCGTCGATCACGGCATATTCCAGCGGGCCCTGCACCATCCGCTCGAGCGACGTTTTCATATTGTCGCGAAGAAAATCGAACCCGAACTCATTGTTTGTGCCGTAGGTGATATCGCGGCCGTACTGAGCTTTTCTTTCGTCGCCGGCGCTGTCCATGTCCGCCTGAATCGCTCCGACCGTCAGTCCCAGAGATTCATAGACCGGCGCCATCCATTCGGCGTCTCGTTTGGCTAAGTAATCGTTGACCGTCACCACGTGGATCTTTCGTCCGGTCAGATGGACAAGGTATGCCGCCAATGTCGCCACCAGCGTCTTGCCCTCGCCGGTTGCCATCTCGGCGATCTTACCTTCGTAGAGGACATTGCCGCCTATAAGCTGCACATCGAAGTGCCGCATCTGGACATTTCGTCTTGCCGCCTCTCGAACGACCGCAAATGCTTCGGGCAAGATATCCTCGGGCACGGTCCCGGCCTTTATTGCAGCTTTGAACTGGGCAGTCTTTGCCCTGAGAGCCTCGTCGTCGAGTTTTTTGGTTCGCTCTTCGAACTCGCCGGCTTGCTCGGCGATCACCGAATAAGCCTTGACCAACCGCTCGTTGCGAGAGCCGAAGACTTTTATAAGCGCCTTGCTTACTTTCTCAAATGCCATCGTGTTTTCCTGTCATCTGTGGTAAAGCACCGATCCTGCGGCCGCGACAATGACATCAAACGTCCTACTCCTTTACTCGCGTCAGATATTCGCCCGTACGCGTATCCACGCGTATGAGTTCGCCGATCTTGACAAAAGCCGGCACCTGAACGACAAGCCCCGTTTCCATCGTCGCCGGTTTGTTCTGATTTGTCGCCGTGGCGCCTTTGATCTCAGGCGGCGTGTCGGTCACTTCCAGATCCACGGTATTGGGCAGAGTGATTATCAGGGGCTTGCCCTCGTACATGCTGACCTGAAGCTGGCTGTTAGGCTTCAGGTATTTCGGCCCGTCGCCAAAGGCGTCGTCGTCGAGCGTGATCTGGTCGTAGGTCGTCGTATCCATCAGAACGTGCTCGCTCCCGGACGAATACAGGTACTCGTAACTTCTCTTGTCCAGATACGCCTCTTCGACCATTTCCTCTGCGCGCAGGCGGATATTCTGAATTGAACCGTCGGCCAGGCTTTTCAATTTTGTCTGGAATACCGCACCACCCTTGCCCAACTTTACGTGCTGATAATCCACAATAGCATACAATTTACCGTCAATCTTGACGGTCTGACCTTTTCGCATCTCAGATGCTCTCATTTGCTGCTCCGAAAAAAATAATCAGTAATCAATTTTCACTAATCGACCGTAAGGGGGCAGTATTGCAGGGTTACCGTGAAATGTCAAGAGATCGACGGGGCAAATTGTGTTAGGCTCTGTCTGAAAACTCGATCTGGCTTCGAGCGGCTTATTTTCCGCCTGACTGCATCCGGCTGCATCGACGATACAAGCAATATCGCCTGCTTCAGTTCCCTCGGCGTCGCTCGGGACAGGCTTTGCCAGGCGAAAAACCGCTCGATCTCGCACCCGACGATGGAGTTTCCAGACAGAGCCCAGTCTCAGCATAGGTCAACTTTACTTTTTGCGCTTGCTCTTGGCGGGCTTCGTTGCTCGTTTGCTTTTCTTCTTCTGCGTCTTGCTTTCTTTCTTTGGTCGAGAAGCATCGACCAGCGGCTCGGTGGGGGCTATATCCAACTGGCGCGCGGGAACGTTCACAGAGATTATTCGCACTTTGACGGCCTGGCCCAAACGGATGTTGCGTCCCGAACGCTCCCCAACGATGCACTGGGCCTTCGAGTCATATTGCCAGCGATCAGAGCCCAAATCTTCCATACGGATAAGGCCTTCTACACCGTACTTCTTCGATTGCGCAAATACGCCGAAGCTCGCCAGACCGCTAATGACGCAGTCAAGTTCCTCGCCGGTCTTCTTGGCCAGCATCTGAAGAGTCAACACCTTTGTCAGCTCTCTCTCGGCATCCTCTGCTCGTTGCTCGGTGAACGTGATGTGTTTGCCGACTTCGGCCAGATTCTGCTCCTGTTCTTTGAGGGCCGGCTCATTTCGTAAATAGCGATCCAGGGCGCGATGCACCATCAAGTCGGCGTATCGGCGGATCGGGCTGGTGAAGTGGCAGTAATGGGTCGAAGCTAAAGCAAAATGCCCTATATGCAGAGGCGCGTATTGCGCTTTTTCGAAGCTGCGCAGGACCGCCAGGTTCACGGCGAAAGAGCAATCGGCGCCTTTGACGGTAGCCAGCAAATCTTGAATGACCTTGCGGTCGGGATGCCGCGGCAAAGTGAAACCGAATGCCCTCACGAGCTTGGTGAGATTCGTCATGCTCATAGCATCGGGCTCCGGATGAATCCGCCGCATGAAAGGGACGTTGAGTCTATCGAGTAGCGCAGCTACCGCGTCATTGGCCTCGACCATGAACATCTCGATCATAGTATGCGGATAGCTGTCCTCGGCAGGATGAACATCAACTACCCGGCCGGACTTGTCCATCACCAACTCGGTTTCCGGCAGGTCCAGATGCAGCATTCCATTCTTTCGCCTTCGTTTTTCGATCGCCCGGCTTAGAGTCTCCATGTCTTTCAGAAGTTCAATCACTTTGGGCGCGGCGCCTTTCGTGTGGCCTTTCAAGATTCTGTCGGCTTGCACGTACGTCAGACGCTGCGTCGAATTGATGAGACTATTGGCAAAACGGCGAGAGACGATTTTGGCCTCGCGGTCGTATGTCAGGTATGCACTCTTGGCAAAGCGTTTCTGGTCCGGCTGGAGACTGCAAATGCCGTTACTTAGAATCTCCGGCAGCATTGGAATGGTCTTGGCCGGCAGATAGGCGCTGTTTCCTCGGTTCCTGGCTTCAACGTCAAGCGGCGAATCAGGCGTGACAAAATTGCTGACATCAGCGATGTGGACCCCCAGGATCCAGTTGCCGTCGGCATCCTTTTCAACACTTATCGCATCGTCAAAATCTTTCGCATCGGGCGGATCTATCGTGATGATCACTTTGTCCGTTACGTCCTGGCGCCCGTTCAACTCTTCGGGATTGAAACGGCCGGCCGCCCGGCGCGACTGCTCGATGCACTCGGCGTCAAATTCGCCCGGCAGATGGTACTGGTGGATTATCGACTTTATCTCTGTTGCGTATCGCCCCGCCTTGCCGAGCACTTCAACGATTACGCCTCGCGCCAGATATTTCTCCGTCGGATACGAAAGTATCTCGACCACAACCTTGTCTTTCTCTTTGGCTCCTTTTGCACCCACGTCGTCGACAGTGATCGGGTCGAAGAAACTCTTGCCGTCAGGCTCGACAAGCCACGACTTGGGGTGTTTGACCAGGGTCCCGACAAATTTGTTCTGTGCGCGTTCGAGAATTTCGATTATCTCACCGCTGCATCGCATTTCGCCGCCGCGTTTACCCTTGCGTTTGACCTTTGCCAAAACGATGTCACCGGTCATAGCGTCGGCCTTGGCGGACGGCGATACGAACAAATCCCCGTGCGAGTTGGGTTCGAGAGGCGTGATAAAACCAAACCCTTTTGGATTGGCCCTGAACGTTCCCACGATTTGACCCGAAAGCGAGGGCAGGCTGACCAGACTTCGCGCACCAATCACGACATGTCCGGCCTGTCGCAATTGGTCAAACGCATCCTTGAACTGCGGATAATCTTCGGAGTCCACGCCCAACGCCTTGGCGAGTTGCGCCAACCTCTGCGGAAGGTAATCGTCGTGCTTGAGCAGTTTGATTATTTGTTTCTTGTATATTTCAGGCATCTGTGTTTCTCATAAAAAGGCATCTCATCGGTACTTATATCGACTGGTTCCCGCAAATATCTGTAGTCTAATCAAACGCTCTGTACTTTGGCGCCGGCAAGAATCTGGAGTCAGGGTAACACTTTAGCCGTGTGCGGCAAAAGTGTTGGTTCCGGGTTAGAAGGTTCACGGTTCAGGGTTGGTGGCTGGTAAAACTAGTTCTTTCGATCAACGGTGAACCTGGAACTGTGAACCCTGAACCGCTTTAGCGAAATGCTTCACTTCGCTAAAGTATTATGTGGTTTGTAGCATGTCCCTGTCAACGCTTCGCCTGC
This sequence comes from Phycisphaerae bacterium, assembly GCA_016782865.1. Taxonomy (GTDB): domain Bacteria; phylum Planctomycetota; class Phycisphaerae; order Sedimentisphaerales; family Anaerobacaceae; genus SG8-4. Next base: position 9,783 of record JADHXR010000041.1, on the reverse strand, counting down.
CGCCTTGCGACGACCGACGCATGACTCGGGACCAGGATGGCTCGCCAGGCCTTTCCTGTACGACTCTTTCATTCGCAACTCCATGCCGGTTTATCCCGGCGCTCTAATCGTCCGACGAAATACACCTGAAATGTCGAAGGTACTGGCCCATATCAGTTTTCAGGAATCAACTCCCACCACAATCTGGGATAGTCCTGGCCTTCGAGAATCCACCAGATGTCTTCGGTGCCGTTGGTTGTTTGGTCTGCAAGCCCAAAACGCCTGTACGAAGAGTAGCTGTGTCAGTGCGTCAATTACCTACGGCTTCACTGCTCTATTGTAGATGCGAACGTCGTCGATCAGGCCGGAGAAGAAAGTTCCCGGTTCGAGGCTGCTTGCCGCACCGAGGTACAGACCTCCGGTTGCAGGCTCCAGATCGACGGCTGCGTCACGGACTACCTCTTTGCCGTCCACATAGAGAATCCTGTCGTCGCCGTTCCTGACAAAGCCCACGCGATGCCAATCACCGTCGATCACTACGGCCGAGCTAATCAGAGGTGGACCGGCCGGAGTGGCGCCTCGGCCTTCCTTAGCCGGTACTTTGAGATCTGTCCTCAGTGCTCCGCCGGCGCCATCGACCATCAGCCAGTTTACGCCGCCTTCCTGAGAGACGATTGCCTGACCATCAGCGCCGCCTTTGACCCAGGCCAATACGCTGAAATCGCCTTCGGCCGGATTCAAGACAAAGGCTGTGCTAACATAATCATCAACACCATCGAGCTGCAGTGCGCCGCCGTCGACACCGCCTGTGAGCTGCCAAGCTGGGTAGCCGTGGACTGTGCCGTCACGGTTCCTGGCGCTGTCATTGGCGATACTGCCTTTTGCCTCGTCGAGCCTGAAGTGAGCCACACATTGCATGTCCCCAAACAAATACTCGGCAAGGACCTTGAGATCCTCAACATCGACTGTGCCGTCGCCCCAGGGCATTGGGCTAATATCGCACAGTGAATTGTCTGTACCCCAGTGGTCAACCAAGATGGACACGTCAGCTGCGTCGACAATGCCATCGGCGTTGAGGTCAACAATTGGGATGATGGGGGTCTGCCATAGATCGATACCTCCGGACCCACCTGGTTTAGCGAGATTGTAGTCGCAGAAGTAAAGTGAAAGGCCGTCGGCTGAAATGTTCGGCCCGCTCTCCCCATAAATCGTATTGATCCCTTGACCCAGATTCGCTGCTGGGCCCCAAGGGTCTGAGACAGTTGAGCGAGTCGTTACCCACAGGTCGTAATCACCTGATCCCTCCGGCCGATTGGACGAAAAAATGAGCGCCAGGCCATCAGCCGAGACATCAAGACCAACTTCACCATCGGACGTGTTGACATTTGGCCCAAGATTGACTGCTGGACCCCAGGCGTCTGCAAGCGTTGCCCGCGTCGTCACCCATAGATCCCGGCCGCCATACCCGCCGTCCCGGGCGGATTCAAAGAAGAGCGATAGGCCATCGCTGGAGATTCTCGGGCAAACGTCGCTAGCCGAACTGTTGACGGTTGGCCCAAGATTCACCGGTTCTAGCCAGGCACCGCTTGTAGTGGCGCGCGTTGTCACCCATACATCGGCCACACCTGACCTTACGGAGTGGAAGTAGAGTGACAGGCCATCGGCCGAGATGCTGGGTCCACCGTCCTGAGCCGAACTGTTGACGACCGGTCCAAGATTCACAGGCTCACCCCACTGATCGTCTGTTGTTCTTCGCGTTGTTACCCATAGGTCGTAGGGACCATACGAGCCAGACCGCCGAGATTGGAAGTAGAGCGTCAGTCCGTCAACCGAGATGTTCGGGAAATAGTCGTCGGTCAGACTATTGACCGTCGCCCCCAGATTCGTGGGCTGGCCGAAGGTGAAATCTGCATGGGCAATCTCGGCAGACATACGCAGAACCAATACGAGTAGAACTGTCTTTTTCATCTTGCTACCCTTTCAAAATCGTTAGTGTTTCCGTGCCATACACTGTATGTATATCTTCCGCATTAGGTTTATCGGCCCGGTCCAGCGGGCGGAATTTCCTCAAACAGATGCTCGGCAAGGACAACCAGGTCCTGGACATCGACTATACCGTCACCCCAGGGCATCGGGCCAATGTCACACAATTGGTTATCTGTACCCCAATGATCGACCACGATGCACATATCGGCAGCGTCGACGATTCCGTCGCCGTTGAGGTCAACGATGGGGATGATGGGCGCCTGCCAAATATCGAACCCCCCCACTCCCCCCGGCCGGTCTGAGTAGAAGTAAATAGTCCGGCCATCGGTCGAGATACCCAGGCCAGGCTCTTTTGCGGAGCTGTTAACGTTTGGCCCAAGATTGACCGGCGTGCCCCAGTCGTCGTTTATCGTTTCCCGCCTTGTTACCCAGATGTCAGTTAGGCCGAATCCGCCAGGCCGATCGGAGGATGTGAAGAAGAGCAACCGCCCATCGGCTGAGATGCGCGGGGTAATATCGTTATTCGGAGCGTTAACCGTTGGCCCCAGATTGGCTGGTGGCCCCCACTCATCCTCTACTGTTACCCGCGTCGTCATATACAGGTCGCTATAACCAAAGCCACCGAAACGCGGGGAGTTAAAGTAAAGTGACAGGCCGTCGGACGAGATGCACGGGCGGCCTTCCCCATCAGAACTGTTCACCGTTGGGCCGAGATTGACCGGTTCTGTCCAGGGGTCGTTTGTCGTAAGCCGTGTCGTCACCCACATGTCCCCCTCGCCATATCCACCAGGCCGAGTGGAGTCAAAATAAAGTGCCAGCCCATCAGCCGAGATGCATGGCGCGTTATCATCGGCGGAACTGTTGACCGTCGGGCCGAGGTTGACCGGTTCTGTCCATATGTCATTTGTCGTAGGCCGTGTGGTCACCCATAGGTCTTTGTCGCCGTACCCACCAGGGCGAACAGAGTGAAAATAAAGTGCCAGCCCATCAGCCGAGATGTATGGCGCGTTATCACCGGCGGAACTATTGACCGTCGGCCCCAGATTTATGGGCTCGCCGAAGGTGAAATCTGCCTTCGCAACCTTCGCAACCATACACAATGCCAAAACCAACGTGAGTGAAATCGTCTTTTTCATTTTTTCTCTCCTTTAAAGCTTGTCCCTGCTCAAACAGGAAACGGTTCATATTGTCAGCATGGTAGGCCAAACCTTCCAGATCATGGGATTTCCTCGAATAAATGCTCGGCAAGGACGATCAGGTCCTGGACATCGACGATGCCATCGCCCCAGGGCATCGGGCCAATATCACATAGTGAATTATCTGTGCTCCAGTGGTCCACGATGATGCACATATCGGCAGCATCGACAACGCCGTCGCTATTGAGATCAACGATGGGAATGATTGGCGCTTGCCATAGGTCGTAACCACCAAGTCCGCCAGCACGATTTGATTGAAAATAGAGGATGTAACCGTCGGCTGAGACGCTGGGCATGGAGTCCTCCGCGGAGGTATTAACCGGTGGCCCAAGGTGTACCGGCATGTCCCAGTCATCGTTTACTGTTGCTCGCTTTGAAAACCATATGTCGGCCCCGCCGTAACTACTTCCCCCATAAGATCGGAAGAAGAGCATCAGACCGTCGGTAGAAATGTCCGGTCCCCCATCCATAGCCGGTCCATTGAGGCCTGGCCCAAGATTCATAGGTTCGGCCCAAGGATCAGAGGTAGTTGCCCTGGTCGTTACCCATGTGTCATGGTCACCTTGCCCACCTGATCGGTTGGAATGGAAAAAAAGCTCCAGACCGTCAGCCGAGATGCACGGGCCAAGCTCTCTCGACGAACTGTTAACCGTTGGGCCAAGATTTATCGGCTCTGACCAAGGCTCATTTGTCGTAGACCGTGTTGTCACCCAGAGGTCCTCGCCACCTGAGCCACCAGGTCGATTGGATGCAAAGAATAGCGTGAGTCCATCGAGCGAGATACTGGGGTGACTATCAGTAGAGGGCGTGTTAACCGCTGGCCCAAGATTCACTGGTTCAATCCAGTACCCCTCTGGATTTCGTTCTGACGTTTGTCGTTCGGTGATCCATATGTCGTGGTTACCATGGCCGCCGGGCCGGTCAGAGGTAAAGTAGAGCGTTAGGCCGTCAGTCGAGACGCTCGGCATACGGTCATTCGACGAATTGTTGACTGTCGGCCCCAGATTCGTGGGTTCACCGAAGGTGAAATCTGCCTTCGCACTTCCACCGCAAAGCACAAGAGTGGCAACATATCCAACTACTACCAGTCTCATTCTGTCACTATTCAACAATTTCATGCTACACCTACCTTTCTGCCCTCAGGCCGGAGAGGAAACTTGTTGTATCCAGCTAAAAGTGTGTGATTTATTCTACTGATTCAACCGGCGGAAACTCCTCGAACAGATGCTCCGCAAGGATGATCAGGTCCTGAACATCGACGATGCCGTCACCCCAGGGCATCGGGCCAATGTCACACAATGGCTCGTCCGTGCCCCAGTGGTCAACCATAATGCACATGTCAGCGGCGTCGACAATTCCATCGCCGTTGAAGTCAACGATGGGGATAATTGGGGCCTGATATAGGTCATCGTCTCCGTAGCCGCCAGGGCGCTGTATAGTGCCGTAGTCGCAGAAATAAAGTGTGCGTCCATCAGCCGAGATGCTCGGATAAGCCTCTGCAGAATACGTGTTGACCACGGGCCCAACGTTCCTCGGTGGGCTCCACGGGTCGTCTTTTGTCGCTCGCCTCGTGATCCATAGGTCTACATCACCGTACCCATTGGGCCAATTGTATCCGCCGAAAAAGAGAATTCGACTGTCGGATGAAATGCATGTGCCAAACTCCGTACCCGCACTGTTAATCAGCGGACCGAGGTTCTTCGGCACGCCCCAGTCGTCGTAGGTAGCTGCCCGCGTTGTCACCCATAGGTCATAGTTGCCGTAACCACCAGGTCGGTCAGAGAAGAAAAAGAGCTCAAGGTCATCGTCCGAGATGGTAGGATGAGCTTCTGCAGACTGACTGTTGACAGTTGGCCCGAGATTCATCGGGTCACCCCAGGAATCGTTTTTTGTTGCTCGCGTCGTTACGTATATATCCCTCTCTCCGTACCCACCGGCGCGCCTGGAGTCAAAGTATAGATTCAGGCAATCCGATGAGATACTCGGGCCGGAATCAGTTTCCCCGGTATTTAGCAGATGACCGAGATTGACAGGTTCTTCCCACGGGTCGTCTTTAGTTGCCCGCGTCGCTACCCAAAGATCGGTGGCTCCATACCCTCCAGGGCGTCGAGAGCCGAAGTAAAGCTCTAAACCGTCTGGCGAGATACTAGGTCCATGATCACGAGCTGAACTGTTGACCGTAGGCCCCAGATTTGTGGGCTCTCCGAAGGTGAAATCTGCCTTAGTACTTCCACCGCCAAGCACAACAGCGGCTACACATCCAACAAACATCAATCTCATTCTGTAACCATTGAACCATTTCATTTCTTGCACCTTCCTTTCTTCTTTGTGTGTCATTCCGACCCCATTCGGCTTCGCTCAGGGTAAACTTTGTGGAGGAATCTGGCTGCGATTGCAAAACCAGTCCCTCATGTGACCAGATGTCTCGACTGCGCTCGACATGACAGATGAAGACTTTCATGCGACATTGTCCTTTTAGTCTTTATGTGCGTTCTATCTAACCGATTCAACCGGAGGGACTTCCTCGAATAAATGCTCAGCAAGGACGATCAGGTCCTGGACATCGACGATGCCGTCACCCCAGGGCATTGGGCCAATGTCACATAAGGGATCATCTGTTCCCCATTGGTCAACTATTATGCACATGTCAGCAGAATCAACTATTCCGTCAGCATTAAGGTCCACGATGGGGATGATGGACACCTGCCATAGGTCGACACCAAGCCCTCCGGCGCGGTCTGAATGAAAATAGAGGATGGAGCCGTCGGCTGAGATGTTGGGGCTAGAGTCGCTAGCAGTGGTGTTAATCGGTGGCCCAGGATGTACCGGCATGCCCCAGTCATCTTTTACTGTTGCTCGCTTTGAAAACCATATATCGCCCGATCCGTATGTTCCGGATTTCTGAGAGCGGAAAAAAAGCATCAGACCATCGGCAGAAATGTCCGATACTCCATCCTTTGACGAGCTGTTCAGCCCTGGTCCAAGATTCACAGGTTCGGCCCAAGGGTCAGAGGTAGTTGCCCGGATCGTTACCCATATGTCCTGGTCACCATACCCACCGGGCCGATTGGAGTGGAAGAAAAGCTCCAGTCCGTCGGCCGAGATGCTCGGGGCAGCGTCTCTCGACGAACTGTTAACCGTTGGCCCAAGATTCACTGGCTCTGACCAAGGCTCACTTGTCGCAGACCGTGTTGTCACCCAGAGGTCTCGGTCACCATATCCTCCGGGGCGATCGGAGGTAAAGTAGAGCGTTAGTCCATCGAGCGAGATACTGGGGTGATGATCATAGAAGGGCGTGTTGATAGGTGGCCCAAGATTTATTGGTGTACCCCAGACAAGCTCCGTCATTTGCCATGTCGTTTGTCGCGTCGATACCCATAAGTCATAACCACCTGAAGCACCGCCACGATTTGAATCGAAGAATATCTCTAAACTATCTGCCGAGATACTCGGCGATCCCTCGTCAGACGAACTGTTGACAGTTGGCCCAAGGTTCGTGGGTTCACCGAAGGTGAAATCTGCGTTCGCAGTCTTGCCTCCAAGCATAATGGCAGCCACAACTCCAATTAGCACTATTCTCATTCCGTAACCATTCAACAATTTCATGCTACACCTTTCTTTCTGTCTTTCAGTGATCTATTGACTTAGAACTGCGATTTCCTCTGCGCTCAGTGCCACATCGTAGATGCGGACATCGTCGATCACCCCAGGGAAATACCTGTCGCTGCTCGTGGCGCTACGGCCTATGATAACATCTGCTCTGGCCACGAGGTCGTAGGTGTTCGATGTACCGGTCGAAACCCTACTGTCAACCACGCCGTCCAGGTAGATTACGGTATCCGGGTCGTCACAGGGGGCATCATATGGTACGGTCAACGCAAAGTTGTGCCATTCACCATCGTTGCATGCAGTATCGCCTTGCAGATTTCCGTTGCCATGCTCAGTGCGCAACCGACCCTCATTAAGGCGGAATGTGAATCTCTGACCGCTAAAGTGACTGCCCCAGGTTACTATTTCACCGTTACCGGTTGTCTTGAACCAGGCGGAGACACTGAATGCCGGCTGGACACCATTGGCGTCAGCATTAATGCCTTTGTAGCCGTCTATGTTAATGTAGTCACCAGAGCCGTCAAACTCCATAGCACCGCCATCATACCCCTCCACGGGGTGCACGTCACCTCGGGGAGTGCCATGATGGTTATGGCCGGAGTGATCGACGACATAGCCAAGATCGAAATATTCACCATCAAGCTTCCACCAGGCGACAAGATTCGGGTCGGTAATCTCTATAAAGGGCGGAGTTTCAAAACTCCAGATATCACCTTTGTGAGTGTTTGTGCCATCATACTCATCGACCCGCCAATAATAAGTCTTGTCTAATTCAAGAGTGCCCGGCGTAAAGGTTGTCTCCGACTGTGCTGTGCCCCCAGTGGCATTGTTCACGTCGCCGAGATTCTCGCCTATGTACACGGTGTGCGAGGCCGCATCCAGACCTCGCGCCCAGCTAAGACTTACAACCGGGCTTATAAACACGGCGCCATCGGCCGGGATGGGGTCATAGGCCGCCTGGGGTGCAAGCGTAAAGCTCCAGACATCGCCCATATGTATCGTACCGTCAGCCTCGACCGAATCGACTCGCCAGTAGTAAGTCGTCTCCGCAATAAGATTATCAACTGCAACACCTACTGCAGATCGGCCCAAGGATGCCAGGAGCGTACCTTCGGCTCCGGCGTTTACATCATCAATATTGTCACCAAAATACACGTTGTGCGAAGCTGTATCTATCCCCACTGTCCAGCTAAGTCTCGCCCATGTAACTGTAAGTAAGGCACCGTCAGAAGGATCGGGCTTAGAAGCAAAGTAGTAGAGGGGAATCGGATCGGCATAGATAGTGGAGCCATATTGGTCACGAACTCTTATTGTCCACCAGGTTTCTTCAAAAGGTAGCATGGTAATGACGTAATTTGGTGGGGCTGGGGTATCAGAGATAATGCTGTAATCCATAACACGATAAGGATCGGCACCAAGCAGAAGTTCATAACCGACTGCATTCTCACTTCTCTTGCAGGTCAAAACGATGCCATTGGAGTCTTCGGTATAGACAGGTTCAACGAGCGTGACAGGTTCCGGCAGCCTTCCGGGGTACAATGACTCATTAAGAAAATCCGTATAGCCGGATAACTCGTTCCCATACCAGGTAAACTTATATGTCTCAACGCCCGGTGTTGACGCGAGCTGAAGATTTTTGCCCGGCCCAACAACAGACCAATATGCGCCGGCGATAACTCCTGATTTGAATACATTCATGTCCTCCCGTGTAAGAGACTGGCGATACCAGTCGCGAGGAAGCCCATGTATAGAATTCACGGTTGCGTCTGCTACAAAGTGAACATTCAACGCATTACGATAGTTGGTTTGAGTGTCAGCATAATAAGATTCTAACCAACACTGTTCGCCATCGACGGGACTCGCGAGGAAATCAGCGACCCTTGCAGCATACTCGCCGCCTGCCAAACAGTTGGTCGCATCAAGGAAGCTAACACGGTTTACCGCATATCGGGCGTCTGCATAGATCTTGTTAAGGCGCAGGGCGACATCAATTGCCGGGATTCCACCGAGGCTCTGACCCATAGTCTGAATGCGTTGATTGTAGTCAGGCGCAACGGCGGACAGGTACACAATAATCATGTCAGCACATCGAGAGAAAGTCATAACAGTATACCATCCGACGGGGCTGCCGGGGTCAGCCACGTAGGGAGAGAAGCTAATTATGTTCGCTCTCTCCTTCCACCCTACCCCTCGCTGCCAGGACCTGCCCCCCTTTGAAAGATCAGATGAACTGTATGCACCGTCGAAGAACACTACCGTTGGTTTTTGAGGATCGAAGGAGTCATTTTCCAATACCATCGTACTTCCACCAAAAGTCGGAACAATGACAACCTTCACGATATCGGGCAGACTTGTTAGCTCGCCATCGAAGACCACTAGTTCGAACTCGCATTCTTGAACTTCGTCTGTCTGGGGGAAACCCTGAGGCTTAGGTGTCGGATCTTTTCCTCTTCCTGAATCTGGTCGTATGGATCCGGCAATTGTGGGCGTAGCGGTGTTTCCGTCTATGATAACGACGGATGGGCCGCTTATTTGTTGCCATGTGTAACTCAGTGCGCCGGAACCGTCCGGATCATAAGAACGGGTTCCATCCAGAACGATCGGGTCTGGCCCTGCGTATCGAGATGATCCCGCATCTGCTATAGGCCTGCCGTCTTGAGCTTGAATGTTGACGGGTTTCAAGGCGAATAAAGCAACTACACATCCAACTAATACCAATCTCATTCTGTAACCATTCAACTGTTCCATTTTTCTGCCCTTTCAATGAGTTTTTATTGCTTTCACTATCTTCTTGGGGAAAAATCTCCGATCTTGCGCGAAATCTTTAGTTTTTCAGAAAAATCCTGAAAAATGTGGGTCTCTCTGGTTGATAAACCGATCGGTGTAAAAAGATCCTTTCCAAAAAATTATGGCAGCGGTGCACGTCACGCAGGCATTGGTGTTAGGCTGAGCCATGTTTTTTTGATCGCACAGTATCTTTAGGGTGGGAGGCAAAATGCAATCACGGGGACGC
>JADHXR010000169.1 GCA_016782865.1 Phycisphaerae bacterium | reverse complement strand
CAACGTGACCGACAGACTCGGCGGGCCGGAATTCGAGACCCTCGGGCTCTTGGGCTCCAACCTGGATATTACCGATCCGGCGGCTGTAGCCAAGGCCAATGAGTTGTGTAACAACTATGGGATCGACACAATAACAATGGGTGGCCTGGCTGCATACCTTTTTGAATCTGCGGAGAGAGACCTGATTACCCCGCAGGCAACGGACGGTAAATCGCTCGGCTTCGGCGACCCGGAATCACTTTTCTGGCTTATCGAGCGCGTAGCTCAACGCCACGGCATAGGTGACATACTCGCCGAAGGATTTGCCGCTGCAATCGAACACTTTGGCCCCGAAACCGCTGCTTATGCGATACATGTCAAAAACAATGGTCTGGCCGTGCACATGGCCCAGGTCAAACCGAGCCAGGCGCTGATGTATGCGGTCTGTCCCATCGGACCCGATCACATGTCGTCGGAGCATGACTGGTTGTTGGCCAGCGATTCCGAGGCGTGCAAAGGCCTGGGGATCTTCCGGAGTACCTATCCGGCTTCTGTTGAGAAGTCCGGGATTTGCCCGGCCGCGGCTTCCTCAGACCTGGACAAGGTTCGCATGACCGTTTACTCACAGTATTTCTACAGTTTGCTCGACACCCTGTGTCTGTGCATGTTCTGCTGGGGGCCCGGCAACCTGTTTAACTACCGCGAACTGGAGGATCTGCTCAGTTGCACTACCGGATGGCAATGCACACTTTGGGAGCTGATGAAGGTCGGCGAACGCCGGATCAACATGATGCGGCAGCTCAATGCCAAAAGAGGGTTTACCCGTGAGCACGACCGCCTTCCGGAAAGGCTAGGCAAGGCCCTGCCTGACGGCCCGGCAAAAGGCAAACGCGTTGACATCGAGGCTTTCCCGAAAATGTTGGATCAGTATTACGCCTTGATGGGCTGGGACAGTAAGACTGGCAATCCCACAGATGCTAAGTTGCTCGAACTCGGTCTCGATTGGACCACTTGATACATTCATGCGCAAAAATGAGGGCCCTGCTATGAGCAAGACCGGATTGACACGAAGAGACATTTTGGAAATGGCCGGCGTTGGGGCCGGCAGCTTGCTGATGCCTTCGATACTGCGTCCGTGCTTTGCCGGACCGGGCAAGCGGCGAAGAGAAGTCCGGTTTGGGATCTGCGCGGATGTGCACAAAGATGTTATCCATGATGCCGACAAGAGGCTGAGAATCTTCATTGATACAATGAATAAGCAAAAGGTGGATTTCATCGTTCAGTTGGGTGATTTCTGCCGGCCGTATCCGGCAAACCTGGACTTCTTGGCAATTTGGAAGCAATTCGCCGGACCCGGCTACCACGTCCTGGGCAACCATGACACCGATGGAGGTTTTACCAGGGAGCAAACACTCGAGTTCTGGGGCACAAAGAAGAAGTACTACTCCTTTGATACTGGTGGCTTCCATTTCGTAGTTCTGGACGGCAACGATGTGAAGAAAGAGAACCGAGCGCCCGGCTACCCCAGGTTTGTCGGTGCCGAGCAGTTGGATTGGCTGAAGACCGACCTGGAAAAGACCGACAATTTCACCTTCCTTTTTTCCCATCAAAGTCTGGAAAACAACCAGAGTATTGAGAACAACGCCGAGGTCCGGGCGGCCCTGGAAAATGCGAACAAAGCCGCCGGTTTTCAGAAGGTGGTTGCATCGTTCAGCGGTCATCACCATATCGACTTTGTCAAGACCATCAACAACATCCATTACATGCAGATCAACAGCATGTCATACAAATGGGTGGGTGAGAAGTATCGGCGCGCACGCTTCAGCCCGGAAATCGAGAAGGCCCATCCCTGGGTCAGCTATACCGTACCTTACAGGGATCCGTTATTTGCAGTTGTCACCCTTACTTCCGACGGCATCCTGAAAATAGAAGGCGCCAAAAGCCAATTCATTCCGCCGATGCCCTCTGAACTCGGTTACCCATCAGACTCACTTGATCCGGCGGAGGATGAGAATGATGCGGTGAGAATCTCCGACCGAGAGTTGTTCTTTACAGCCGCTCAATGACAGTATGGCAACAAGACTGACGAAGGCAAGGGAGAAAATCTGTATCCGCTGATACCAAAGCAAGACTTTAGCCGTTACTGAGTGGCCTGCCTGAGGATGTCCAGATACAGATACCCATAGTCCACATAGCGCTGCCCGCCCGTATAATACGTCCCACTCTCTGAATCGTCCGTGTAACTGACCGGCGCCGTGCCTGCAGTGGCCTCAATCTGGCTGTCCTCATACCACTCATTGAAACTGGTCACCATCATCACGCGCCCGCAACCGGAATCAAGATGCGGCAGGGCCACCTGCTGAATCATGGCCCGGAAGATGTCGCCTTCTTTCGAATCCGGTACATCCGTAAAGTAGCGGGCCCGGCCCGGATGTCCCTTGCGCACGGCCGTGTCATTATAGCCGGGGGCAATCGTGGGCATAAAGGCAGTGCCTACCTTATTGGCCTCTGCCTTGGCATGTTGATAATTCCGAGCTAAGAAATCCAAAGCCTTATGTGTCCCACCAAAGCGTCCCACGGACTGGCCATATACGTCGTATGCCGTGACCGCATCAAAGTTCTCGGCCCACTCGGACCGATAGCCCTCACCAAAGACATCGTCTCCCACCAGATAGACATGGGGAAACTTCTCGCGCATCTGGGCTAAGGCCTTTTCTCCCCGATTGCGGAAGTACTCACGTGTCAGATACACAAAGAGCACGGGCCGGCCCTTGATCCGCAGGTAATCCGGACGTCCAAAATAGGTCTTTTCTAGATAGGCCAAGTCACTCATCCAGTGGCGATAGTGGGGTTTGGCAAAGGTGCCCAGGCGCCCGGTGGCCTCGTAGAGGATGGCGTATTTCAGCTTATGCGCGTCCGGATGTGGAAGAATGGCCTGACGCAGATTATCATCACAGATCTGATCCGGCCCCCACCAGCTCACCGCCCAGAAGTCAATCCCCCCGTGCAGGCTCTGGGCAATATGCGCCCCAATCACCCGATGATCGTCAGACTGGTGCAACCCCACCGCAGGCTCCTGCGGCACCTTAAGATGCTGCCGCATCACCCGGGTCCACTGCCTGCCCCGATCCGGCCCCCGATACCAGGGATAATAGTACACCCCCACCACGGGCTTACCAGGGCCCATAGCCTTGACATTGATCAGCTCTTCTGCGCGGGTCTGCACAACACAGCCCAACAGCACACCGGCAAAGATGGCTATGATCCACGTGATCCCGGTTTCTTTGTTCTTGAGCATTCAATAACTCCCCTTGTCTGATCTGGCCTTGTTGGTGTTGCACAACATAGATTGGTAGTGCCCAGAGCACCACCATTATTGTGACAACTTAGGCGATTGCTATATCCATAGACCTCAAGAATACTCACTTGTGAATTGAAATCAAGGTAATAACAGTCCTGTCTTTGCTCTGTGAACGAGACAAAAAGTACGCATTGCGCGTAACTGCTGCTGGAATTTCTATCCGGCCAGTCGAGTTGCCGAATTGACACCGTCGGGCTGGAAGTCGTGATTTTGTGAGGCACGCGATTAGGTAAATACAGTCCCTCGGAATCGTCACCCCTAGTCGGCTTGGATCACCACTTCTCGGCTTCTTCCGGTTTGCCCCAGGCTTCGTAGAGTTCGATTGCCTGAGAAAGAAACAAGACGCCCAATATAGCCTAAGGGCTGGCAGCCGGCGGAAGGACTGACGGCCCTTCTCTCATGACTTGAGAGGTATACTTCGTCGGACGATTACCACGTTTATCCGAAGCCATTCCTCGCCCCGGGCGTCTTTCAGGATATTGTCCTTGAGTGGCCTCAGGGACTCAGGGCTCGGCTTGAGCTTCTCAGGGTCGATGGCTGGCAGACTCGTCCTCTGTCCACGATCGGCGCTGTCCGGCACGTATTGTTGGTACGTGTGAGTTTGCTTTCGCTCATAAGTCCAAGAATGTTATGTGCTTGTACTGTGTTGAGTGCCGGCTCAGTGAGCCGGAGGTCCTGTTTGGAGCGGTTAATCGAATAGTCGTCCAGAGACACCCAGAGGTGATTTGCGCTCGTAGAATCGACGATCTGCACTCGAATGGTATCATAGGTCATATTTTCAGAGATCGCGCTTTGAATCGGCTCTGAGCAAAGCAACCGGGGCCTATACCGAGTCAATCAGTACAGGCCCCGAATTTCAAACATCGCGGCCGCGTGAATACGCGCCGCTTCAACCATCGCGTCACATCTACTGAATCAGCCCGATGTCGTCGAACTCCACCGTTCCTGTGCCGCCGGTTGTAACTGGGGCATTCCTCGTGCCGAAGCCGAGGGTAATTGAAGTGACGTTGGCCAGGTTTGCACCCTGAGTGGCAAATTCCTGCAGGTCGATTGCCCACTCGTTCCAACCGCCGCCCTGAGTTGCGGCATCATCGGGATGGTAGACTATGGTATTGCCCAGAGCTACAAACATGCGATCGGCCGCATTAGCAGCATCGCCGCTGAACCAAACCACCAGCTTTGTTACGCCTTGCTCGGTCCAGTCCTTCCTGGATACCAACGTCCTGGTCGCCTCGGAGGTCCTGCCGGCATTGTCGTAGCTAATCGGCATCGCCTGGGTGCTGTTGCGGCCCTGCGACATCAAAGGAACATCCAGATTGCCGGCTACCGCGCCGTTAGTGGTGGTCCCAAAACCGTCTATCCACGTCAGATAGATCCTGTTGCTGCCCGGCTCGTCCTCGTTAAGGTCGTTGTAGGCTTCAAAATCGTCAACTGTGAGATAGTCGGCCACCGTGAAGCTCCAGATCTTGCCTTTGGTGACCGTCGCATCGGTATTGTGCTCATCGACACGCCAGTAGTAAGGCCCGCCACCCCATTCTACTCCTTCGGGTGGAGAATAACTGGTCGCAGTTTGCCGGCCCCGGTACACACCCGTTGTGTCGGATGCGTCTGCGTTGTCAACGGCGTCTCTATCGGTGCCAAAGTACACAGCGTGCTCGGAAACGTTGTCTCCGGGCGACCAGGTGAGAGGAATTGCATCTCCGATATTCGTTGTCGAGCCATTAGCCGGCTCTGGGTCCCAGGCAAGTAACGGGTCGCCTCTCATAACCTGTCTGATCTCGTGCGCCGTCAGAGCCTTACTGTAAAGGCGTACATCGCTCATACAACCTCGCCAGTGCTCTGCCGTGACGTCGCCACCCATGAAGAATGGAAGCTCTTCGCATGTCCTATCTATACTGTTGGTTCTCGACTGCACGCCGTTACGATAATACGTATAATCCATTCCATCCTTCACTACCACGTGGTGGGTCCACGTGTTACTTGGGAGGTCATCATAATCGATAGCATAGTCGGCGGCATTACTGCCAAACTCAAAAAAACTCGGCGTGAATTTGATCCACGTGGACCCGCCATAGCGGTTGCCCAAGATCACATCGTTGTTATTACCCTGACCAGCGTCCTGTTTGGCCCAGAATGTCCAAGTGAGACTATTGGTAAGTGTCATGGCTGGAACACTGCCGGCACTAACGTACGATCCACTGCTGTCATCTCCGCTGAAGCTCACAACCATGCCACGCTCCGGATCGATGACCCAAGCCGAATCTCCATCACCAAGGCCACCATTGGTATTGTTTATGGTCCCGTGATTACCATAGCCGGACCAGTCAACGGTGACAGCGCCATAACCCTCGTCAAGCCTCCACCAACCAATCAGGTCCGGATCCGTAATCGGTACTTCGGGCACAGTCGTGAAGCTCCAGACGTTGCCCTTATGCGTGAAGGGAGGATCCATTTCATCGACACGCCAATAGTAGGTCTTGCCCAATTCGAGGGTGCCGGGAGTAAAGGTTGTGGTCGTCTGGGCCGCTCCCAGGGACGCGTTGTCTACCTCGTCGAAATTGTCACCGAAGTACACCGTATGTAATTTGGCATTGAAGCCGACGGTCCACTCCAGAGTCACATCCGCAAGTACGAACTGGGTCTCATCAGACGGGACAGGTTCATACGCAGTCCTTGGCGGAATCGAGAAGCTCCAGATATCACCTTTCCAGGGACTGTTGGGGTCGGCGTCGTCTACCTCGTCGACTCTCCAGTAGTAGGTCGTGCCGGGCTGCAGACCGTCCGGAGCTGGGAAGCCGAAAAATCCGACCACCTGGTTTGTCGTGGCCAGGTTGCCCACAAAGGTCCCTTCGGCGCTGTCATTGACGTCGTCGAAGTTTGTTCCGAAATACATATCATGTGAGATTGCAGAATCTCCCGCGTGCCAGCCAAGGTTAGCCCAGGTGGCTTCAAGAAGAGCACTATCAGCAGGGCTGGGACGGGATGCAAACGGATATGATGCTCCACCGCCTTGCATTACGACCATAATCTCATCCTGCGACAAAGGCACCTGGAAGATCATCACTTCATCCAGTGCCCCATTGAAGGTGCCAAGTCCGTCCGCCGTATTGACCACACCAATGCCGCTCCTCAGATCGCTGAAATCCCCGGCAGGTAAGTCCCAGTCACCGCTCAGCCTCTCCTCGCCGTTAAGATATATCGTTCCGGTATTGTTGACTGCGTCGTGTGAGAAGGCTACATGCATCCATTCGCCCTGTGGCAAATGCTCGCCAGTAAGGAAGAGGTTACTTTGAGGACTCGTATTGGACTTGAAACGCAGTTGGTTGCCAGATGGGTCCAGTTCCGTCCACCAGTACATGGTGCCCTCTCGCTGACTGAGAAGGCCCTGATAGACAGCGTTCGTTCCGTCCCATTTCACCCACAGACAAAGAGACAGACCATCAGGCCCATCTGTCTGCCAGGCACCAAGGTCCACGAACGGACTGCCGCTGCCCCCTTGGAATTGCAGGGCACCGCCGTATGCGCCCTCGACCCATGTTAACGGCCCAGTTAACGTCCCGTCATGGTCGCCGACACTGTCTGCAGCGGTGAGCCCGGCACCGTCATCAAGATGCCACCGACCCACAGGATCCGCCGCTTCTGTTGCGATAGCTAGGATCAAGCTCAACCCTAAAACGAGAGACATCAAACAAGTAGATCTCTTTGACATGACGATCCTCCTTCAGTAAGAACTGTGACAACCACGCTTTGGTCACATACCATAGCACCTACTATTTCTCAGTATAGCGACTGATAAAGCGTACATCTTCACTAAACCGAGATTTTCCATACGAACTCTGCTGAACCATTCCTGCAAGCCTAGAACCTCATAATACTACAATCTCATCTCAATTTCAACAATCCTTCGGCAGGTTCAGCATGAGCGCCTTAGGTAGCTGACCCTGACGCCTTTGTGCCGCTTCTTCAGCGAATCTGGCCGGGGCGACCTATGATACCCCTCAAGCCGCGTTCGTCGATTCTACGAACCTAAAGTGGCCTATTTGGGCCTTTTGTGGAACGTTGTAGGGTCGGTATGCCCACGGCGAACGGCCAAGATCAGTCCAGGCCTTGAATCTCTTATCGCTCATGTCCGGCGATATCTCTTGACAAAACGCCAATATGACTGTCAAACCGGGCATTCGCAGGGTGAGACATCAAAGTAGTCATTAGTCCATTACGTCACAATATCTAGCCTCAGAATCAGTGACAACGTCACTGTTATCTGTACTACTAACTGCACACAACTGGAGCAGTCTTCCAGACAATGTCACCGCTAAGATATAGATCTAAAGGAATAAGGAAAGGTCTGGGAACTCAGTGCTCTCGGTGGTTAAAGAGGATATGCGGCCGATCTCCAGTTCCCCCCTCATGGTGCTTTACGCAGCGCCTTACGTTGTGGCGGGGTGGCGTTCTTTCGTGCTGTGGCCAAGTGTTTCGCCTTTGAATAGCTGTCATATGCTTCAATGACCTTGAAGACGCGACGTGCGTACTCGTCAGGCTCAGAGGTCGCGGATAGACAGGTGAAGTAGGCTGCCAATACCTTCTGCCAGTCTACGCCAACTTGCCAGGAGCCGCCTTCGTCAGCAAAAAAGAGGATATCGTCGTGACATTCATCGACCCGGTCCAAAAGGCCGAAGATGATGTCAAAGGCTTGTTGGGTATCGGTCAGATCCTGCTTGCCAACAGCAGCCACGCAACGGTCAAGGAGCCGATTACACTCTGCAATCCAGGCGCGTGTGCCCTTGGACATCTCCATATGGTTCTTGGAATTGACGTTAAAGCCTTCATAGTACCTGCCCTCTAAGCTGGCCTTCTGAAAAGCCTTTATGCCCTTCAACAGGCTTCCCTTGGTCTTGCTGTCCGGACGTAATTGGCCCGGGTCCAGGAATCGTGCAACGAGTTTGTGGAGTTTGGTCTGCGGCAACAAATCAATGGCCTCTTCGAGCATGTAGTACACCTGCGTGTCGCTCATCTTTCGAATGGCCACACGCAATTTATCAGGATCGATGGGTTGAGCAGGCATAACGTTTCTTCCTTATCCATGTCAGGGGAATTGGCAAAACAAGGTGAACGGCACCTGCAAGCAGGTTAGGGCGCTGCGGACAACCGCATTACTGCTCAACGGCAAGATCTGACGCCTCGGCATATCAACCTGGAACCGATATTTGATCTAGGCAGTGTACCGTTCACCTGCGCCTCAATTTACACTGGTCTCCGGAAATAGTCAATAGAGCCTGGTGTGCAAATCCGCGTGTATTCGGCTGCTTGTTTTTCATCAACGCTCAGCCGCAGGCAGAACTAGTCTGTTGATCCAGTTGACGAATTCACACTGTCGGATTGAGTCGCAAAGCACATCGTCGTCAATTGCAAGCTGCCAGCGCAGGTCTTTTCGGTTCGGTTCTCCGGCAAGTGCCTCCATGCGATCCACGAGATGCATCAGGTCCTCGTGGCCGCGGAAGAACCCGGCAGCCACAAGTTTCTTCTCCCGGGCAACAATCAGTCTTGCCATCTCGTGGAGGTTGTACTCGCAATGGTACTGCGTGGCCCAGAAAGTTCCTTTTTTGTGAGTGACAGCGAGCGCTTGGACGCGAGCAAAACCGTTGCCGGCCAGCAGGACGCCGCCCCGAGGAACCTCAGTGACCACATCGTCGTGAGTTACAAAGCCCTCGAATACATGAGGCTTGCCCTCGAACATCGGGTGATTGTGCGCCTCGGAGGTAAGGTAAATCTTGCGGCCCAATCCCATCTCCCGCCCTCTGGGATTTGGTTCGACTTTTCCGCCGGCCGCCACGGCGGCAATTTGGATTCCCCAGCAACTGCCGAAGCTCGGTACTCCCACTTCGTAGGCATCTCGGGCCATGTCAATTTGGCCTGAAACACTCGGATTTTTCGTATCGTTAATGGAGAGATTACAGCCGGTCCAGATGATTCCAGCCTGCGCGCTGAGGTCTTTTGCCGAGGGTATCTCCACATCGGGATCGGAGGCAAGTAGAATGTCATAGGCGGCATCGGGCAGGTGCTGGGCAAGCATGTCGGCATAAAGCTCCCAGGCGAGCTTCATGCCGGCCGCCTGAAGGTCATCCCTGCTTTGTTTGGGATATCCGTCAATGATTAGAAATCGCAAGGGAGTTGTCATCGATTACTCCTGTGGCTATTGTTGATCCAACTTTTCCAAGATGGCTGGCAAATCCGAGAAGTCATGACAGATGGCCTCAGCCTTTGTGTTTTTACTGCCGCGGTCCTTGACCACCGTACACAAAACAGCTCGAGCACCGATGGCATGTGGGCCCTCGATATCTTTTGGCTCACGGTCCCCGATATGCACGATCTCGCCGGGCTCGACACTCAGATCCCCGGCTGCCGCCTCAAAGACGCGAGCATCCGGTTTGGCACAACCTATTTCGTCGGAGAAAACAAAGGCATCAAAAAACTTCCGGATGTCATAATATGCCAACAACTGGCGAAGAGCACGGCCCGGACTGAAGATGGCATCGGAGATTACACCCAACTTGTACTTGCCGTGCAGGTTTTGCAAGGCCTCGGCTGCGCCAACGGCCAGATCGGGACGGACCGCCAATTCCATATCTTCATGCAATCGAACCAGCTCATCGAACTCACGTTGGGGCAAATGGCGGCATAGCCCATCGAGAAGAACCGACAGCCGCTGGCGAACCGTCCAGGTGACATTCTGGGCGTACCATACCTGCCGAAACGCAGCATCAACCATGTCGTAGGCCAAATCGATCTGCTCGGAGGGAACTGGCTCTCGCCGCTCCAGGAATTGATGAACCAGGTTCCGGCGCTCGAGAGGTTTGGATTCAAGCCCCTGGGCCGCGCGCTTTGGCTCATCCGAATCATCTATCAGAACAGTGTCCCACAAGTCAAACGTGATCGCTCGTATTGCTGCTCTGCTCATCAATCTCTGTCTTTCTCCGGGGACACACTATCCGAAGCTTCGCAATGCCAAACACAGCAGCAAGAGGAACTCTACTGCGACTCACCAGTGTACCATTTTGTGGGGACGTCTTCGCCGGTGGTTTCCTTTATCTCGGTCACGTGTCCATCCAACCAGACTATCATGGATGCACCCCGGTGGCGAAAACACTCTTGAACCGTATCATGCGCCTGTTGCCCCGACCAATTGCCGTCTACAAAGCCGGTCCCACCCTGGCTGCTCGGGCGCCATTGTGGGATATTGATGCTGTTGCCGGGCGCGATGCAGAACATGTCTGAACCGATACCGTCCAGCCTCTGCTCAATGTGGTCCTGAAAAGCAATTACCTCGCTGTGACGTTTGAAATCGAGATCGATCTTCTTGTCCGTGACGTAGCCGTTGAGGCCGTAGGAGCAATACTGGAAGTACTTTTGCGCCGCCCGTCCCCAGGGGGCCCCCCATTCGGGCCAATCATCCACGCGCTGCATGGCGGGGCAGTGGAATATCTTCTTGTTCTTGGCGTACGGAAAGTATGCAATCCCCCAGTAGGCCATAGAGTCATTCGGTCCGTACGGCTTGGGCACGATCGGGCTTTCGTGCGCATTGCCCCAAAGGCCGTTGTTGGGTGAATCGTGTGTTCTACCGTCATAGTCGTCTACGTACATTCTCACGGCGAGCACGAGTCCCTGGATGTGTCCGGTGCAAACAGTCTTCTTTGCCTGATCCTTGGCAGCCCTTAGAGCGGGCATGAGAATCGCCAGCAGCAGAGCTATCATCGCAATCACTACCAGCAATTCGATTAAGGTGAAGGCTCTCTTCTTTTTCATCCTGCTACCTCCTGACAAACTGCCCCGTGCCATATGTCCCCAATCATTTTGCCCCGCTGCCTGCCCGAACCCATTACATGCATAATATCAACGACCGTCTGAAATTGCAAGTTTTTTCCGTACAAACCTCCCTGCCATTTATCAATCCCAATGCACGAATCGCCACTCGATATATTACAGGGGCGCCTGACTCACGGTCGATCACCCATTGTGAGCCTTTGTTCGATTTGGGCTATGACGGCGGGCACGTCCGAAATGGACTCTACGACGTAGTGAGCGCCTGACTTGGCCAGGCCGTCGGCGGCTCTTTCTACTTTGCGTTTTACCTCCTCTGCCGAGAGAGCGGCTAATTCCTGCTCATTCAACCCGACTTCGTTACCCGTCTTGGACAGGCCGATAGTCCAGGTGCCGGCATTCAGACCCTCGGCAATGCCCGGTTTCGTATCGTCAATCTTTACGACTGCCTCGGGAGGGAAGACGCGGGCCTGCTGCATATTGCTGATCACCATCCAGGGCTCGGGCCGGCCCGCAGGCACATCGCTCGCGCAGGCGTTGACGTCGGGCACATAACCCTGCTTCTTGGCCTCCCGAAAGTTGATTTCCATCGCCTCGGTGAAATAGCCGGAAGTTGAACCGATTATCTTCCCACGGCCCTTCAACTCGTTGACAGTCTCGACCGTCCCGGGAATGAGCGCGCTGTAGTCGGCAATGCAGGCGACCTGAAGCGGCACGAAATCTTTCTCGAACATCTCCTTCACGTCCGCTTCGGTGCATGCCTTACCGTGCACCTGCTTCCACAGTGCCGCAACTTCATCCTGCTGGGAAATAGCCCGGATGTGGTCGAGTTTTTTCAGTCCCATAGGCCGGCGGGCCTGCTCCATCGTGATCTCGACCCCGCGCCGCTTGAAGACTTCGACGAAAACCACCGCCGGGGCGTAACAGCCGTAATCCATAGTTGTCCCCGCCCAGTCAAAGATAACCAGCTTCACCGGGCCTTTGTAGATTCTTCGATACACAAAACTCATGAAACATTCCTTTCAAACTTCCAAAAAACAGAGTCCCTTAGAACAACTATTTCTCAACATCCTCGAGACATTCGTCCAGGATGTCCATCGCTCTGTCTATTTCTTCTTTCGTAATCGTCAGCGGTGGCGTGAGCGTTATGATATTGCCCATCGTTACCTTGAAGTTCAGCCCTCTGGCAAGCGCGGCGTACATTACCTTCTCGGCTTCGTCAACGGCCGGCTCCTTTGTCTGTCGGTCTTTGACCAGCTCTATCCCCATCAGCAGACCCAGGCCTCTGACGGCTCCGACTATCTTGTGTTGTTGCATCATCTCGCGCATTCGATTCAATGCATGAGCGCCCATGTTCTTGGCGTTCGCCGGCAGATCGTCATCTTCCAGACATTCGATCGTGGCCAGAGCCGCGGCACAGGCTACCGGATTCTTCTCGTGGGTATAGTGACCCAAGGCACGATCCGGCGAAATGTCCAAATCGTGACGGGCTATGAGTGCCGCCAACGGAAAGATCCCGCCGCCTAAGCCTTTGCCGATAACCAGTATATCCGGAACAACATCAAAGTGCCGGCAGGCGAACATTTTCCCCGTACGGCCAAGGCAATGGGGTATTTCGTCGAGTATCAGCAACGCGCCATGTTTATCACATGCTGCGCGAACTTTCAGCCAGAAACCGGCAGGAGGAATGACCGAGGAACTTCGTGCGGTCTCGGCGATCACTGCCGCGACATCCCCCTCCTTGTCCAGAACGTACTCGATATAGTCGGCGCACTTGAGAGTGCAGTTGTCTTGTTCGCATCCCCAAAGACATCTGTAACAGTCAGGCGGCGGAACGTGCTCGGCGCCGGGCAACAGCGGCCCGACATCCTTGCGGAAGATGGCCTCTCCACCGACGGAGATAGCATCGAGCGAAGCGCCGTGGAAAGAATCCCACATCGAAATAGTCTTGAATCTGCCGGTCGCCATCCGCGCGAGTTTCAGAGCCATGCCGATAGCCGCCGTTCCGGCGGGTGCAAAGAGAACCTTGTTCAAATCTCCCGGCGCCAGTTGGGCCAGTTTCTCGGCGAGTTTTATCGCAGGGACGTTGGTATAGCGGCGCGTACAGAAGGCAAGCTCATCCATTTGATTTTTGATAGCGTCAATCACTCGCCGGTTGGCAAATCCGACCTGATGGACGTTGTTGCCGTGGAAGTCCATGAAACTTCGGCCCTGAAGGTCCTCAAGATTGATGCCCCGGCAACCGGCCAATACGTTCAGACAGGGAGTTGAGAGCGACTGATGCAAAAAATACCTGGCGTCCAGATCAAGCCAGCGCTGCGTTTCGGCGTCAATGTGCTCTTTCGCCCAGGCCCTGCGGCGTGGGGAGATGTTCAGATCACCTTCGGAGCGAAGGCTGTTAATATCTTTCTTTTCGGATCGCATTTATAGTGCTCCCGATTCAAAATCCCCGTTTTTGCGCGGGTAAGTAGCTTTAAAATAACAGCCTATGATCTCACTCGCGGGAATTTACTACCCTGAAGGGTATATTTGAGCTTCACACCCATCTCGGTGATTGTCTCGGCGATCGCAGCCAACAGGGCCTTGACATCAGCCTCGAAGATTCGGCCTATATTGCCGATCCTAAAGCAATCGGCGTCACTGACTTTGCCGGGATAAATCACGTAGTCCTTTTGATTCAGACTTTCATAGAACTTCTCAAAAGAGAAATTGGGGTCGTCCGGATACAGAAACGAAGTTATGATGTATCCTTGATCTTCCGGTTTGAGGTATTCGGTAAATCCCATCCGGCGCATACCGCCGACAAGAGTCTCATAGTTCCTGCGGTAGCGCTCAGCCCGGCCGCCGACACCGCCTTCTGCCTCCAGTTCTGCGAGAGCCTGGCGAAATGCTGCCAGCGCGTGAGTGGGCGGCGTGAAACGAAACTGACCGTTCTTCTCGAGGCCTTGGTATTGACCCAACAGATCCAAGCTCACGCTGCGTGCATAACCGGCAGTCTCCTTGAGCGAATTGAGCCTGCATAGAATAAATGAAAAACCGGGCACGCCCTCAATGCACTTATTGGCGGAGGAGACAAGATAGTCAATCTTGCACTCGGCAAGATCAATCGGCACCGCACCGAAGCTGCTCATGGCATCGACAAAATACTTGGCGCCATATTTGGCTGCGATCTCGCCAATTTCTCTGATGGGATTGACGATTCCCGTGGTCGTCTCACAGTGTACAACCGAGACGTTGGTTATCTTACCGTCGGTCTTTAGCGTATCGGCAATCTCTCTGAGATCTGGCGTCGTATTTTCGGCATATTCGAGTGTCGCCGTGTCAATTCTCAGCACCGACGCGATCGCTGCAAGTCGTCTTCCATACGCGCCGTTGACGATTACAAGAAGCCTGCCGTCCGGAGGCACTGTCGACGAAACGACCGCCTCGAGGCCGAACGTTCCGCTGCCCTGCATGAGAACGGTTGTGTATTGGTCGGGACTGACTTGCCCGAGTTCGAGAAGTTTGTTCCTGATATCCTTCACCAACCCGATGAATTCAACGTCGCGAGACCCCAGGTCCCGCAGCATAGCCTGCTTGACGGTTTGGCTGGTCGTCAGAGGCCCCGGCGTAAAGAGTATCTTGTCTTTCCAACCGGCAATCCGCCTTCTTCCTTTCATCCTGTGGACTCCTTGCTTTCAGTAGCCAGCTTGCAAGCCTCAGGGACCCAATTCCACTTTATTGCAAGCAGGCAGCCTGCGATAGCGGCAATCGCCACGAAGAAATAGAACAGACTGTCCCAACCCAAGCGGCTTGCTATAAAGGCAACGATAAAACCGGATACCATTTGCCCGAGGGAACCGACGCCGTTTATGATGCCGGCGGCTAATCCGGCAGCCCTTGGCGAGCCTGTGTCGATGGCTGCAGCTCCCGACATCAAGGCGTCGGGGCCATAGGTGAAAAAGCCAATCAGAGATATTCCAATTGCGTTGCCAAGGTGACTCCACCCAGCTAATTGAGGGTGGAAGAGGCAGGTTATAGCCAGGCCCCACATTCCCAGGGCCCCCACAGGCATCCGCCGGGCTTGAAAGAGTTTGTCCGAAACATAACCGGCGGCGACTATACCGACGAAGCCCGCAGCTTCAAAGAGAATCGAAGTGTAACCGGCCTCGGCAAGGCCGTAGCCGAGATGCTCAACCATGTACAGCGGCAACCAGAAGAATATTGCATATCGCCCCATCTTCGTGAAAAAATACATGAGGCTGATAAGCCAGATCACGGGATTCCTCAGCACAAGAGCAAAAATATCCCTTGAAGATAGATCCGAGCCACTTCTTGCGCCCTGCGACGATTGGCTGTCGGGCGAACGATCTTCGGCAATTTCCGGAAGGCCGACATCCGTGGGCTTGTTGCGCGTGAAAACGACAAAACTCAACGCTATCAGGGCCAGCAAAACAGACGGCACCCAGAAAGTGCGGCGCCATCTCAACTTGAACTTGTGCGGATAGGTTTCCTGCAGCAGGACTTTGTTCAAGGCGATCAGGTTACCACCTGTGAGTTCCTTCTCTCGCTCGGCGGCCGGTTTCTTCAGTAGATTCTCTACGTTCTTGCCGGTTCTCTCTGAGAGCCCGACGCCCGCAAAGTTCTGCTCGCTGTAAAGCCACGTCCCCTGGATCGCCGCGTTCAACTCTGCCACCATTGCCTTCTGCAGCGGCTCCGGGACGGCTCCGGATCCCTCGTATGCGTCGAGTAACTGACGGCTCTCAGATGAAAACTCCGATCTGAGGTGTTCTGAGAGCGAATTGCGGTCATCCTGCAATTGAAGTGCCAGGCCGGAGGGGTCCCTCAGGTCACTTGCTTGAAACAGTATCGGGTGCGTCACTACGAACGTCGCAAGGCTGGTTGCCGCGATTGCGCCAACGACGTAGCAGGTCGACCACCAGGACATGACCACGCCCCGCTCCTGGCGCCGAAACCAGGGGGCCATATTCTTGACGGTCCCGGACCAGCCTGTAGATTGGCCGGTTCCGTTGATGCACAGCAGCAAGCCGAATACCAGCAGGGTTGCGCCAAAGCCCAGGAATATGTTTGCCGCTACCGAAAGG
>JADHXR010000168.1 GCA_016782865.1 Phycisphaerae bacterium | reverse complement strand
CAACGGCACCGGGGAATGGGAAATATATCCATGGGACAACGATTTCACATTTGGGATATACGGAGACGGCGGGCCGCATGCGCGACATCCGTTTTTCGGTGATGAGGAACATCTCAAGACAAGCACCAAGCAGTGGAACTTGTATTTCGATGTAATGTTCAAGCTGCCCGAAACTCGCCAAATGTATCTGCGGCGGCTCCGAACAATGATGGATGAGCTGCTCCAGCCGCCGGGCACTCCGGCGTCCGAGCTGAAATTCGAAGCCCGATGCGATACGATGGCCCAGCCGGCATACGCGCATATCAATATCGCCTCGGCCGTTAATGGGGTGAAGAATTTCTTTCCCGTGCGCAGAAATGACCTCTATGTTACCTATGGGCCCTCGGGCACAGAGCCGCTGATCCCCGACTCGATAGGGGGCAGCACGCTGTTTACGATTACCGATACTCTGATTTCCGGTGACCCGGGTGTGACGCAGGCGGAATATTTTGTCCCGTCTGACGATAGTCTGGGCACCGCCTGGACGGAACGGGATTTCCCGAATTCCTGGGATACAGGCTTTACGGGAATCGGCTATGAACGCAGCCCGCGCGATAGCGTGAATTACCTGGACCTGATTCGGACGGATATCGACACACAGATGAGCGGGCGCACATCCGTCTATATTCGGATTCCGTTTACCGTCGCGAATCCGGCCGACTACGATGCACTGGTCCTCTATATGAAATACGATGACGGCTTTGCGGCCTATATCAACGGTGTCGAACTGCCCGGTCGTAATTTCGACGGCAATCCTGTCTGGAATGCCTCCGCGAATGGCAGCAGGAGCGACAGTATTTGTAAGACATATGAGGAGATCATAGTCTCGGCTTCGATGCTTGTGTCCGGTCGGAATGTACTGGCGATTCAAGGATTGAACAACGACTCCGGAAGCAGTGATCTTCTGATCCTGCCGGAGTTGAAAGGCGCCGTCAATCAGGTCATCAATCCGGTTGTGACGGACATAGACATGGATCAGGTCGAATACAACCCCGCATCAGGTATTCAGGATCAGGAGTATATTCGATTGGTCAACAACGCTGATATGGCTATTGATATCTCCGGGTGGCACCTCACGGGCGGTGTGAGATTCACGTTTCGGCCGGGTACGGTCATCCCCTCCGGACACTCACTGTACGTTTCGCCCAACGCCCGTGCATTCCGGGAGCGGACGGTCAGTCCTAAGGGCAATGAGGGGCGGTTTGTCGTGGGGCCGTACAATGGGCAGTTGTCCAGTTGGGGCGAGACAATCGAGCTGTCGACTGACAACTTTACGCTTATCGACACGCTAACCTATTCACCCGATCCGAGTGATCCGCAGCGCTACCTGCGAATCACAGAGCTGATGTACCATCCCGCACAAGGCGGCGCATACAACGAGGAAGAGTATGAATACATCGAACTGACGAATATAGGCACGGAGGCTCTATCGCTTGACGGTGTGAAAATCTCCAATGGGGTCATCTTCGCCTTTGGAGTAGGGGGCACGATCCCACCCGGCGAATATCGGTTGCTGGTGAAAAACGAGACCGCATTTGAATCACGTTATCCCGGACTTTCGAGTCTGATTCTCGGCCACTATACCGGCAGCCTGGACAATGGCGGCGAGACTATCGACCTGGAAGACGCCACCAATAGCACAATCCTGGAATTCAGGTACAACGACTGGTTCCACGTTACCGACGGCGGGGGTTTCTCTTTGACGATAAAGGACCCGAACGGCAACCCCAACGAATGGGAAAGCAAGAGCGCCTGGCGCACGAGCGCCTCGGCAGGCGGCTCGCCGGGCTGGGACGATACAGGCGTGATACCCGACGAAGGGACAGTTGTCATCAACGAAGTCCTGGCGCACTCGCACGATGAGGCCGCCGACTGGATTGAGCTGCACAACATGACAAACCACGCCGTCGATATCGGCGGCTGGTTCCTCAGCGACAATGATCTGAACTTCATGAAGTACGAGATCGCCGAAGGGACCTATATCGACCCGTGCAGCTATATCGTCTTCTACCAGGACCCCAATTTCGGCGTCTTGACCGATCCCGGCACGCACACGCCGTTCGCCCTGAGCGAGAACGGCGAGACGGTTTACCTCCACGTCGGGCGGGACGGCGAGCTGATGGGCTTCATGGACCAGGAAGACTTCGGCGCCTCCGAGACCGGCGTATCGTTCGGGCGGTATGTCACCAGCACCGGCGACGACAAATTCCCCGCGATGGACCACATTACCCCCAGACTGCCGAATGCCTATCCCAAGATCGGTCCCGTTGTGATCACCGAGATCATGTACCATCCAACCGACCCGTGCCTGGCCGACCCTTATGGTGACGATGACGATTTCGAGTACATCGAGCTATACAATATCACCGGTTCACCGGTAGCGCTCCAGGAATGGGACAGCGAAAAAGAGATATTTGTCCCTTGGCGGATCAGGGGTGTCGGATTTACGTTCCCTCCCCATACCACAATATCGGCGTACAGCTATCTGGTGGTTGCACGCTACCGGGCGGCCTTCATTCATCGCTACGGGACGCTGTCCGCCGGCGTGCTGTTTACGGAAGAATACTACGACAGCAAACTGGATAACGGCGGCGAATCCATCCAGCTTGCCAAGCCCGGCGATGAGGACCCCAACGTCCCGGGCTACTACTATCCTATCCGCGCCGAGCGCGTTGAGTACAGTGACGGCTCACATCCCTTTGGTAACGACCCCTGGCCCATACGACCGGACGGCTGGGGCTATTCACTAACAAGGACATGGCCCAGCCTGTACGCCAACGACCCGAACAACTGGACTGCTCAACTCCCCTCGCCCGGCCAGTAAACCATGCGAATTAGTCGGAATTGTTGTGATATCAACAGAGTCTGATTTGCGCAGGTTGTGTGAACATACGGACCGGTCCTGCCAATAGTGTCCAGAATCTCGTGCGTGAATGCAACAGCAGTGCGGAACCGGCGTCCGTGGAGACCTCTGATCATCGGTGAGTGGAATTCGCATATTACGGGCAAGCTGAGGCCGGTAAGATACCACAGTCCAGGTACGTAGAAACCCATATAGCCAAGTCGCGGAGATCCTGTACGCAGTCGCCGTTCAAATCTCCCGCAGGGCAGTTGACATGGGCGCTCTGAGCGCCGGCGAAACGGGTTTCACCCAGACCGACACGGTCACCACCTATCGTTATGCCCTGAAATCCACGGTAGTTGTCGGTAATCGAGATCTGGACGTAGCGACCGTTCTCAAGCGAATCGAAGGCAAAGAACTGGGCCGAGTTCACCCCGCCAAGATCGTTGTCAGGGTTCGCGTCGCCATCGACGACCGGGAGCAGCATTACGGTGACAGCCGAACCGCTGAACGCAGCGCTGCCTTGAGCCTCCGTATTGACTCGTATCTCGATTGTCTGAGCTTGGTTGCCAACGTTAGCCGGGCTACCGCCACCGTTGTTTTCGTACTGCCACAGGATGACGCTGCCGATGTCCGTGTTCCCGCCGCCGGTCAGGTCGTAAACGATATCGACGTCGGTATCCTGGCCGATGGACGCAAAAAAGTCCGAGGAGCCCCCCGGGTTTGTCGAGGCGTAAGAGCCGTCATAACTGGACCCGAATCGGTGGGTAGCCCCCAGTGCGGAGACCAACGAAGTCCCTCCGACACCCCCGACGACCGGCGTGAGCATTCCAGCATTATCGATCGTGGCAAGAGCGCTGTTGAAAACATACTCTTGACTGACCACCGCTGCCGGCTGGATAACCTCGCCGGGGATATGTTCTAAAAAGTCGCCCCGCGTCCACCCGGTGTATGTCCTGCCCTCGATAGTAAACTCGCGAGAAACAGTGTCCGACCCGACAGCCGTCGCATACAACCCCCACCACTCCGAGGGGTAGCTGTCCCAGCTATTCCCACCGTTAGCCATGGGATCATAGACCGTTGCTACTTTGGGTGTGCCCTGTGACGGATATGCCTGCATGGCGTAATTAGCGACCTGGCGCGGTGTCTGGTCTGGACTGCCGTTCCCTGTGGTATCGATAGTGATGTCTTCCCAGTAATCGTGGAACAGCCGGTTCTGGCCGTAGTAGTGGATGTACAGCTTCTTCGCCTGCCAGGAGTCGCCCGCGATGCCGTCCGGGCTGATGGTGACCGGCGCGGTGACCCCATCATTAATGGTCGAGCTGTTTCCAGCAGCCAGATCCCAGGCCGCCGCCGTCGCATAAGCCAGCGCCTTGTGGTCCGGGTGGCCGTATTCACCACCGAAGTCATGGGTGGCGATCACATCGGGCCTGTAGAGGCGTATCTGCTCGGCCAGATATCGGGCGGCCATCCGCTGGCCAACAGCGATATCGTCATGATCGGTGACGTAATCGGCCCATCGGTCCCACGATTCGCTAATGGGCATCTGCCAGTTTGTCTGCTGGAAAAAGGCGAATATCGGTTCGTTGCGCAAGCCATAACGCCACGCGACCTCTCTCAATTCCGCTTCCCTCGTGAGTGAATTGCCTGTTTGAGAACCATCACTGTTCAGCCAGCCCGTGGTCATATCGACTAATACCGTTGGCACGCGCTTCACCTGCGTGTAATACGGCAGCGCCCCGCCGAAGAAAATGCCCTCATCGTCCGGATGGGCGTGAATGACCATCAGCACGGCTTTTTCCGGCTGCGGATCGTAAGAGTATGCCATCTGGCTGATGGTCAACAATGCGATAGTAGAAACCAACACCCGCAGGTCTATCAATAGGAATCCGCTCCACCTGCTCATAACTCACCCCTTATGTTATAACATTCGCAGAGCAATTTTAATAACGGGGCATATCCATACGCACTGGCGACATATCACGCGCTCGCACAACTCCACTTAATCCTATTTAACCATTTGCCTATACTCCCTGTCAAGAGAAAAAGAGTATCGAAGCCAACATGCTGGTCAGCCACATCGCACGCCTACACTATTGACGTATGGAGGACATACTATATACGGGGCTAAAAGCGCATCCCACAGCCAGCCAAGGCGAGAGCTCATAGAAACCTAAGGACCGGTCCTGCCAGCCAACCAGAAGCGCACTTGGCCGCGCTCGGATGACCCCAATGGCCCCATTTCCGTGAGTTGAGCTATACAACCACCCTACAACCCAAAGACCCGTTATCTGCCAATTCCGCAAAGATGTCCATGTCATAAGCGCCGTATTGACAGTGGGTTATGAAGAAGTGAGAAATTGTGTAACGGTTTCAATGGACGTCTTCGGCGGGTGACTTACTGTAGAACAAGCATATTGCAGTTGTTCGACATTCACGTCCCGCGGCTCTATATTATTATTGTGGAGCCACAAATAGAAAAGGCTGAGAGCGTCTTTAACTACCAGTACCTGTGTCTGCATTTAGAAGCCCAAGCCGGATATTCGTTCAGCCTTCCTCGACGACTTTCATGCCCATCAGCCGGGCGAGGTGGTGCACGCTATCCATGTGGTCGCCGTAGAACACCACGCGGTGAAGCAGCGTCATGGCGTCCTCGGTCTCAAGGACACTGCTCCAGTTTGCTGCCATCTTCGCGGCGTCGCGAACTTCGGTGACGATCTGGGTGCGACAGCCGTGGACGGACTTGGCCGGAACTTCGATAATCTTACCGGTCGAGGCGAGTATCGTATCGAGGTTGATCAGCTTGGTGCGTGTGACGATCTGGCCAAGGCGGTATTGTACCTCGGGCACACAGCCGCTGCCGTCGACCTCGGAATGCCCGCGCAGCAGGTATGGCGCTTCGTCGCCGTCGGGACCGTCCATCTTCAGTGCCGCCGTGCAATGTGCGGTCCACAAGGCGTTGCGAGAAGTATCGAAAGTAGCGTTGCCCTGGAATCCGGCGCGATCGATCATATATTGAAACAGGATCATGGTCAACAAGGAGTCCATGTCGCCCTCGCACGCCGCGGGAATACCGTTGTCGCGAAGACGAGCAAATCCCAGACAGGGAAATCCTTTTGACAACCATCCCATACAGGTGCCGACAGCTAATCCCTGGGCCCGTTCCCGCTCCATTAAACGTTGCAGGGCCACACTGACGCGAGCGGCCTTTCTGATATCCTCTTTGTTCGGTTCAATGATTTCCTTCGCGTTCTTTGTCCAACTGTCGATCTCGGCTTTAACGGCGTTGTCTTCCGCGGCGGCAATCATCTCGTTGAAGGTCTTCTCTTCTATGGCCACGACATCGGCACCCAAACGCTTCTTGACTTGATCCGGAGACTGGGCGGGCGCCGTACCTCGAGCCGGAGGGAAGAGGATGATCCGAGTCTGCTTCATCATAGGAATTACCCTGAGCAAACGAAGGGCCCGTTCGAGCTCATCGTATTTGCTGCTGGGCAGAAGGGTGACGCGATGTCCGCGACTATGCCAACGAGGAGCATACATCCAATCGTGGCCGCTGGCCGGCAGTGAGAATAACACCATGGGATGCGATCCGTCAAGAATGGGCTTGACTACCCTTGTCAAGGCAAAGTTTCGCACGTTGATCGCAAGGACCGGTGCTTCCGGCCCCGCCTTCTTTAACAGAGCCGCCGTTTGCTGGGCACTGTTCGACTGCCCGATTATCAGCTCGATGTTTCCCAGCTCCTTTTCCGCCTTGGCCAGATGAGTTTTCATGGCCTCTATTTGCCTGGCGTCGGCTCCCCAATCGCGGTCCTCCGGTGCGGGCGTGCCGGTGAAGACAACGCAGATTCGCGACTTTCCCCGTGATTGGGCGGGCGGTGATTGCGAAGCCCAAGCGTGCGTCCATGTTGCGCCGGCCAGCATCAACCCGCCGGCTACTCCCGTTCCCAGTAACTCCCGTCGTGTACAGTGTTCACACATTGCGATAACCTCCAAATGATAAAATGAAAGGAGAATCAACTGTCATATACAGAAGTGACTATAGCACCGGGGATATGACTAGTCAAGAGAAGAAAAGGCAATCTGGAAATTGTCTGCGCTTGTCAAGGGAAGATAGGATCGTTGTGGGATCGGTGAATCCATGAAGGCTCTGTGAAGGCCCGACGATGCGACACAAAAGCCGTATAAGGCACTTTGCGGCTGCGTCTGAGGGTCAGCTAACCCTAAAGAGCTTTTGGTCTTGAGGCGTGAATGGAGACCGGGCAGTCGGCCGGCGTGCTATAAGTTGCGAGAAAATCGCTTTGCACAGGATAGGATTTCCTGCTATACTTCCCAGACGTATGGCTGGTAATGTTGGTTACAAGCAGCGAATCTCGATTAATGATGTCGAGCATGGTAAACACACTCAACAGGAGGTCAAGTATGCGCAAAGAAAGAGTTAGTCAGAACCGGCGGCGGTTTCTCAAAACCGCAGTGCAGGCCGGTGTCTGCCTGGCGGTGCCGGAATTTATCCCAGGCACGGCGCTGGGCAAGAGTGGCAGTGTGGCCCCCAGCGAACGAATCATACTGGGTGCCATTGGGATCGGCAATCGCGGCCGTTACGTGCTGGGCTGCTTCTTACGGGAGCCTGATTTGCGATGCATCGCCGTCTGTGATGTGCGCGGCGATAACCGCAAGCGTGCCAAGGATCAAGTCGATGCCGTCAACGGTGACAAGCAGTGCGCGACGTACATCGACATGCGCGAGCTACTCGCCCGCGACGATATCGACGCCGTACTGATAGCGACCGGCCCGAACTGGCACGCGACGGCTGCTACCATGGCGGCAAAAGCAGGCAAGGACGTTTACTGCGAGAAGCCCTGCACGAAGAACATCGCTCAGAGCCTGCAGTTGGCGAACGTCTTTCACCGCACGGCCCGCGTCTTCCAGGCCGGCACGCAACGCCGCAGTCTTCCCAATTTCGCCTATGCAATCGAACTGGCCCGGACCGGTAAGCTCGGTAAGCTTCAAACATTGCACGCTCACCCCGGCGGCCTTGGCACCAAGATGAGTGGATGGCTCCCGGCTGAACCCGAACGGCCCCGAGACCAGGTGGACTGGGACATGTACCTCGGGCCAGCCGCCTGGCGACCCTATACGAGCAAGCTCATGAACGCCTTCCACTTCGAAAAAGGCGGCGGTCTGGTCGGAGGCGGGTGTCTCGAATGGGGCTCCCACTGCGTTGACCTGTGCCAGTTGGCCAACGACGCCGATGACACAGCGCCCGTAGAGTACGAGCCGGTCAACGGCCAGTTGCATGCCCGCTATGCCAACGGAGTCAAGCTCGTTATGCGTAACGACGGATGGTTGCCGTTAGGTTCGTGTCCGGTCCGTTTCGAAGGTGAAACCGGCTGGGTCGAGACAGGTGACGATGCTGAGTTCGCCGCGAGTTCCCAATCGCTGCTCCTAAGGAGAGGGACCAAGATACCGGGCTACCCCGCTGACTTCCATGTGCGTGACTTCCTTGATTGTGTCAAAACGCGGGCCTTGACCCGGGCCAACGCCGACGCGGCGTGCTGGGCGCATATCGCCTGCCATGCGGCCAACATCGCCCTGTTCCTGGATCGCAAAGTCAAATATGACCCGAAGAAGAATGAATTCATCGGCGACGAGCAGGCCAACCGGTTGCGTTCCGAGGCCCTGCGGGAACCATGGCGCATATAGCGTCGAATCTTTCGAAGGAAACTACTCATATTGCGAGGACAATCATGATAACTAAGAAACAATATTCTCTCTCGTGTGTCTTTCTAATCATACTTGCCGTCTCAGCCGGGACCTTCGCTCAGGATCGGTCGGCCGATCCGAAAGAGCAAGACCTGATTGCTGTGCTGAAGTCGGATGCCCCAAAGGGCGAGAAAGCTATCACCTGCAAGAAACTGGCAATCTATGGCACCAGGGAGTCCATCCCCTCGCTGGCGCTGTTGCTGGCGGACAAGGAACTCGCATCATGGGCGCGGATCGCGATCGAAGCGATCCCCGGACCCGCCTCCGACATTGCGCTGCGCAACGCACTTGGCAAGGTGGAGGGGCGGCTGCTTGTTGGGGTGATAAATTCGATTGCAGTGCGTCGGGATGTCCAGGCCGTTGACACCCTTGTACAGAAACTCGATGATTCCAACGCTTCCGTCGCATCGGCGGCAGCAGTGGCATTGGGACACGTCAGCGGCGAGAAGGCGGCCAAGGCACTGACGAAATCCCTGGCCAATGCGCCGGCCGGCGTTCGGTCGGCCGTGGCCGAAGGCTGCATTCTATGTGCGGAGCGGTTCCTGGCAGACGATAGGACTGCTGAAGCCGTTAAGCTGTACGACACGGTTCGCAAAGCGGACGTGCCCGATCAGAGACACCTGGAGGCAATCCGCGGTGCT
Source organism: Phycisphaerae bacterium (assembly GCA_016782865.1). GTDB lineage: Bacteria > Planctomycetota > Phycisphaerae > Sedimentisphaerales > Anaerobacaceae > SG8-4. Next base: position 7,071 of record JADHXR010000168.1, on the reverse strand, counting down.
ATTCTGGCCCGCCAGTCCGCTGGTCTGCCCCTCTTGATCGAACAGTTGCGATCGGAAGACAAGAAGAGGCTCGGTATCGGATTGCGCACTGCCCGCGAGCTTCCCGGCCGCGACGTGACCGAGGCATTGGCAGTCGAACTGAACCGCTTGAATCCAGACCGGCGTCCCTTGTTGCTGTTGGCCCTGGCCGACCGTAGTGACTCTGCTGTTCTACCTACCGTTCACAAGGCGGCTCAGAGCGGCCCGGAGGACCTGCGCATCACGGCCATCAACATCCTCATCCGCTTGGGCGATGTCTCGTGCGTGCCCATCCTGCTGGAGGCCGTGACCGAGGCTGATGCCAAGCTGGAACAAGCAGCTACCGAGACGCTCATCAGACTGCCCGGTAAAGACGTGGATGCCGACCTGCTCGCCCGCCTGCCGCAAGCGCGAGGCAAGCTCAAACAGGTTCTCATCGAGCTGGCTGGCCAGAGGCAAATAAGCAAGGCCCTTCCCGCGGTCGTTTCGAGCCTTAGGGATACTGATGTCGGGATTCGCGGCGCGGCTGTACGTACAATCAGCATTATCGGGCAGGACCAGCAGGCGGCCGATCTCGTCAAGCTGCTCCAGAAGACCAAAAACTCCGGTGAACGGGCGGGCATCAGAAAGGCCCTGCTGGCGATCAGTGGCCGTTGCGGCGCCAAGTGCATTCCGCACCTGAAACCCTTGACAGAAAGCCGTGATAGCGAGCTCCATATTATCGGCCTGCGCGCGTTGGCCATCGTCGGCGGCTCCGACGCGCTGGCGGCTGTTAAGTCCGCCATTGAGAGCGCTGAGTCCCCCGCCCAAGATGAGGCCGTGCGCATCCTATCCAATTGGCCGAGCAACTGGCCTGAGGACAGCAAGGCGGGGCAAGCCCTACTGATGTTGGCCACATCGGCTAAGAAGATGCCCCATCAGGTGCTGGGTCTGCGCGGTTACCTCCAGTACATTCGCGGCAATAAGAAGCTCAGCAACGAACAAAAGGTGGCAAAGGTCAAGGATCTGCTGGCCCACATCAAGCGGCCCGAAGAGAAGCGGCAAGCCATCGCTGTTTTGGCTGAAGCGCCGAGCGCCAGTGCCCTTGAGCTATTGACGACGCTCGCTGAGGAACCGGCGGTCGTCGAGGAAGCCTATTCGGGCATGGTCCGAATTGCCGGCCAAGATATCCGCGGGGTTTCCAAGGACCAGCGCCGAAAAGTCCTGCAAACGGTCGCTGACAAATCAAAGAACGATCGCACCAGGCAGAGAGCCCGAAAGACCCTCAGTGGAATTCGGTAAGCAGGCGTGCCGAGCAATGCCTTATGCAAGACGACAGCGACGCGTTCAATCTCCCCAGGCCGCTGGTCCGGGAAACTGCTCTTATTCGTGCTTACCCGAGCGCGAATGATAGACGACTTATTGACTTTCGGACAATGTGGGTTACTACTGCGGCAGAGTTTAAATTCCAAAGGCCTGCTTGAACGCATTGGCAATTTCCGGATGCAAGTCCGGGTTTACGCCGTCACGGTCGTACTCTATGCCCATTCTGTCCAGGTCAGCTTTCATTTGCACGGGTTCCTCATCCGGGCTGATGCGGGGGGGGATTTGTCGCCCGAGAGGCGCCAGCCAGGCATTGAGCGTGTGTCCGCCGTCTACTACCAGGTCGTGGCCGGTAACGTAGTTGGCCGCGTCCGAGGCTAAGAAAACAACCGCCCCGTAAATATCCTCCGGTCGTTCCACATATCCCAGCGGTGTCGTCTGGCGGATACGCTCTCGCACGACAGCCGGTGTCGAGGCGTGCATTGGCGTGAGGATATAACTCGGGCTGATGCAGTTGACGTTGATGTTGAAACGGCCCCATTCGACCGCGAGTGTCTTTGTCATGTGCACGACACCCGCCTTCGATGCATCATACGACGCGTTGCAATTGGCTATCCTGGCGGACATTGAAGCGGTGTTAATGATCTTCCCTTCCACCGGACTTTGGCGAATTATCTGCTGCGCCTCGGCTTGGGCGCATAGAAACGTGCCGGTGAGGTTCACGGCTATCACCTTGTCCCAATCGGCCTGATCAATTTCTTCATCAGCACCAAGAATGGCGATCCCCGCGTTATTGACCCCGATGTCCAGCCGACCTAATTTGTTCGCCACCTTTTTGACCATTTGCTGCACCTGATCTTTGGCTGTAACGTCACATTGGATGAAAAACGACTGTCGCCCTATCGCTCTGATGTCATCGGCGGTGGCTGAGCCGGTCTTTTCATCGATATCCACGATTGCAACATCCGCGCCCGCCTCGGCAAGGGCCATCGCACAACCTCGCCCAATGCCTACTGCGGCTCCTGTAACCATCGCCTTTTTCCCGGTAAGATCAAACAGTGAAAGATTCGCCATTTCGTGCTCCCATATTCAAAGGTTCAATCAAGATCAGTTAACATATCGCCGAGTTCGGCATGGTATCGTGCTGCCTGCACAAAAACAGGGAGCATCTTTTCATATTTGCTGTTGTTCGCATGGACGGGTTCTGCCGTGTGTTTCAGTTCATGAATCTGGTCGATCTTCTCGAAATCCCGCCACAGTCCTGACCCCACCGCAGCAAGGGCCGCCGCTCCCAGGCTCGCCGCCTGCCGGTCAATTGAGGTTTTGATGATTCTCATATTGTAGATATCCGCATAGATCTGACGCCAGAACGTGCTCTGGCTGCCACCCCCGACGACAACCATCTCGTCGCTAAGTTGCGTCAGTTTTCGAAGTTCATCCAACGCCACACGCAACCCCATGGCGATGCCTTCCATAACGGCCCGTATGACATCACACTGTTTGTGTCCGAGGTCCAGACCGATAAAAGCCCCGCGTATATTAGGGCTTGCATCCAGGCTGCTGCCTCCGGCCAGGCTGGGGTTAAACAGCAAATGATTCGCTCCGACGGGCGAACATTCGGCCATCTTCGTCATTGTCTCATAAACGTTGCCTTCAGCATCCCCGGATTCGTCTGTGAGATTCCGGCACAACGTCTCTCGGAGCCAGCGGAAACTGCTGCCCGCAGAGAATATCGCCGTCGCCGATGTAAACATCCCCGGCACCACATGGGTAAACACATACGGACGTGTCTTCTCGTTCAAAAGAGGCTTGGCCGAAGACACTGCTATCCAACTGGACGAGCCTAAAGAGTTGTACACACGTCCCTCCTTGAAAGCTCGCGCCCCCAGCGCCATGCACGAATTGTCCACACCTCCGCAGACGACCCGAACCTGCTGCGAAAGCCCCAATTGCTCAGCCGCCTCCGGAGTCAAACATCCGATGACCTCCGCCGAAGGCGCAATATCCGGAAATATCTTCCTCGGCAAGTCGGTTGCCTCGATTAGGGCATCGCTGTAGTCCCATTTGAGCAGGTCATACACACCACTGCCCGAAGCATAAGAATAATCCGTTAAGATTCGGCCGGTAAGCCTGTAATTGATGTAGTCCTTCGTCCCGATCACCTTGTGAATCTTCTCGAACATCTCCGGCTCATTCTCACGGTACCACATTATCTTGAACGCTGTGTACAACGCAGCCGGGAAGCCATTGCCCGTGGTCATGTACCATTGACCCTCATCGACATGCTCAAAGAACCGCTCAGCCTGTCGGCCCGCACGGGAATCCGACCAGATTGGCGTGCTGCCGCATAGAAGCCTTCCTTCGCAGTCCAGCGGAACAGCGCCCAGACTATGACCGGATATCCCGCAGCAGATGATCTGGTCGCGATCCACATCACAGCCCTTTAGCAGCTCTTGTGTGCTCTGCACAACACTTCTCCACCAATCCATGGGCTTCTGCTCGTGCCAACCGGATTTGGGGTATTGTGTCGAGTACGGGACAAAGCAGGTCGACAAGCAATAGCCCTCGGCGTCATGCAAGGAAGCCTTGTTGCCTCCCGTGCCCAGATCGTATGCGATTATATAAGGTTCCATACTGCTTCGTCCTGTGAGGCGCTGAAATCCATCATGCGTGCGCCTTCGGTCCGTGTAGAATTCATCTTTTCCCCACATAGCACTTGTTTTCGTGTTTCTTCCTTATCTTAGGTCTCGCTTCAGTATAAGCAACAATCTGGCTTTTTCAACTCCAGCGTGCAAAAACTCCTCCGGTACACAGTAGTCACAGCGGGCGTCAAACTGAAAACGAATCCGATTCTCAAATCCAGCGATGCCCCCAAATTCTTGCCATTACAGAGAATGGTGTTACTATATTTCAGTGTCAGTGTATTCGTGTGAACACATCAGACATAATAAGATTTCGCCGCTATTCTGTCGTCGCGAGAAGGAACGCAGAGCAATGAAGGCACGTGTGATTACAATTGGCGCGCTTGCGATATGGACATTGCCTCTGTATGCTGCTGATTCGTTTGCTCCGGAAAAGCCGAAGAGGATTGCGTTCGCACCGACCGAAGCCCGTTTCGTCCGGCTGGTGATACGTGACAGTCTGCAGAGTCAGCCTTGCATAGATGAGCTGGAGGTTTACGGCTCTGGATTATTTGATGCCGAGCGAGTTTGCGGCCGCGCATAATACCCTCGCTGCCGCTTAAAAGTGTCTTGATTTCAGGGGGGACTACGGGTGGATTGGAAGGGCCCGGCCCACCCCTCATGGACAGGCAGGTGGCGGGGCTAAACGGGGTGAGTTAGGGTGGTATTTTTGGTGGAAATTTCTGTTGTGTGCGTTTGGGGGGAGAGGGTATAATGTTTAGACGCTCTGGGGACCTTGGATAGCGTGGCTGTGGGTCTTGGGCGTAAGTCTTTTTGGTCAAAGAAGTTAGGTATTCGTAATCCTCGATATGGAGGAAAGTGCAATAAAACGACGGTCGCGGACGTTTTTCTTGGTGAAGCGACCGGCCAAATGGAAAGCTTCTGATTTTGGATAAGGAGATTTGAAAATGGCACGAGCTGTAACACTGTTTACGGGGCAATGGGCCGATCTGTCTCTGGCGGATCTGGCCAAGAAAGCGGCCGATTGGGGCTATGAGGGCCTTGAGCTGGCTTGTTGGGGGGACCACTTCGAGGTGGATAAGGCGCTGGCGGACGACGGCTATTGCAAGGCGAAGCGTGAATTGCTGGATAAGCACGGTCTTAAAGTGTTTGCGATTTCGACTCACTTGGTGGGTCAGGCGGTATGCGATAATATCGACGCTCGTCATCAGTCGATTCTACCGCCGGCTATTTGGGGCGACGGGGACCCTGCGGGCGTGCAGAAGCGTGCTGCGCAGGGCGTTATCGATGCGGCGAAGGCTGCCAAGAAGCTGGGAGTGGACGTTGTGAACGGGTTCACGGGCAGCTCGATATGGCATTACCTGTATTCGTTCCCGCCTGTTACTCCTGATATGATTGATGCCGGGTATGCGGATTTCGCCAAGCGTTTTACGCCGATTCTCGACGCTTTCAAGAAGGAGGGCATCAAGTTCGGGCTGGAGGTTCATCCGACGGAGATTGCGTTCGATATTGCATCTGCTCAGCGTGCGGTTGAGGCTGTTAAGGGGCATGAATGCTTCGGGTTCAACTACGATCCGAGCCATTTAGGTTATCAGGGCGTGGATTACGTCAAGTTCATCCGCACTTTCGGCGATCGGATCTTCCATACGCACATGAAGGACGTATGGTGGGGTCACGGGGACGGCACTGTTGGCGTATTCGGCGGGCATACCGAGTTTGCCGATCCACGCCGCTTCTGGGACTTCCGCTCTTTGGGTCACGGGGATATCGATTTCGAGGAGATTATCGTTGCCCTGAACGATGTCGGCTATCAGGGCCCTCTGTCTGTAGAGTGGGAAGACAGCCGAATGGACCGCGAGCACGGGGCGAAAGAGGCGTGTGAGTTTGTTAAGAGCGTCGATTTCAAGCCTTCGCAGGTTGCCTTTGATTCGGCGTTTGACAAAGAGTCAAGATAGGATTTAGGCCTGTCGGGTGGGGTAACGCTCGACAGGCTTTTAACGTTTTTATGGAAAGCTAATGGTGGGCTGAAGCCCACCCTACGAATCCTGTAAAAATTGATTATTGATTATTTGCATGGAGCGAGCGGTTCTTTTTGATACGGATACCCAGGGCATAAGTTAGCACTGTTTTTCGATATTTGGAGCTATTGTTTTGACGAGGCTTGAGGTTAATCGGCGTGGGTTTCTTAGGATGGCGGGTGCTGCGGCCGTTGGGTTTCCTTATTTGGTTTCATCGAGTGCTTTGGGCGGGGCCGGCTCTACGGCGGCGAGCGAGCGGATTACTTTGGGGTTTATCGGTGCGGGCAAGCAGAGCAAGCACCTGATGCGGTCTTTCTTGAATTCTCGGGGTACGCAGGTCCTGGCGGCTTGCGACGTTGACAAGCTGAAATTGGCCCGCGGCAAGAAAATCGTCGAGGACCACTACAAGGGCAAGGGTCGTTCGGTGCAGTGCGCTGCTTACGGTGATTATCGCGAGATTGTGGGACGGGACGATATCGATGCGGTGGTGATATCGACGCCGGACCACTGGCACGCTATTACCGTTATCGAGTCTGCGAAGGCTGGTAAGGACATTTACTGCGAGAAGCCTTTGTGCCAGACTATTAAAGAGGCGCGTGCGATGGTTAATGCGGTTCGTCGGTATGGGAGGGTGTTCCAGGTTGGGAGTATGCAGCGTTCGGACTGGCATTTCCGGTTGGGGTGCGAGCTTGTTCAGAACGGGTATATCGGAGAGTTGAAACATGTGACTGTCGGCGTCGGCGGGGCCCCGAACGATGATAAGCTGCCTGCGATGCCCGTTCCTGACTATCTGGACTGGGAGATGTGGCTTGGGCCTGCTCTGTGGCGGCCTTATCATTCGGAATTGTCGCCTCATTTGAGCTGGGACGGATTTCCGCACTGGCGCAATCATCCGAGTTTCGGCGGGGGCGGGATGACGGACTGGGGTGCTCATCATTTCGATATTGCCCAGTGGGGGATGGGAATGGATGAGAGCGGGCCGGTCGAGATTATTCCGCCGGACGGCAAGGATGTCAAGGTGCTGACGTATAAGTACGCCAGCGGCGTTACAATGACGCGCGACAGTGCGAACGGCGTGCTGTTTACCGGGA
>JADHXR010000167.1 GCA_016782865.1 Phycisphaerae bacterium | reverse complement strand
CAAGAGTCAAAAACAGCAGATTGAGAGCCGGATCGCTGAACTCGAAGAAGAGCAGAAGGGGCAGTTAAAACAGTGGAAGCGCGATAAGAATGCCGCCGAGCTGATCGAGCTGCGCTGCGAGCTTGCCGAAGGCGATACGAGAATTGAGAACAATCCCAAGCACGCCCAATTGGCCGCCGATTTTCGATGGGGCAAAGACTTGGGCGGCTCGGACGAGACCATCATTTCGCAGATGCACGACAAGCCTGTCTTTGTCACTCACTATCCCAAGCAGGCCAAAGCGTTCTACATGAAGGCCGACAGGGACAATGAGAAAGTCGTTTTGAATTTCGATCTGCTCGCCCCCGCGGGTTTCGGTGAAATCATCGGCGGTTCGATGCGAGAGGACGATCACGATCTGCTTGCCGCGCGGATCAAAGAACAGGGCCTGGAAATCGAGAATTACGAATGGTACCTGGACCTGCGCAAGTACGGCTCGGTTCCGCACGGCGGGTTCGGGCTCGGCGTCGAAAGGACCGTCGCCTGGATCACAGGCCAAAAACACATCCGCCAGTGCATCCCCTTCCCGCGGATGATGGACAAGATCTACATTTGATCACTGATTAATGATTATTGACTATCGATTCATTGGATCGCTGAACAAGTTATCCAGTGGCGTCTTCAAATTGCCGCAGAATGGCATGTCTGATATAATCACGTTATTGTGAGCTGGACTGTTCAAAAACTATTGATCTGGGTTACCGAATACCTGACCGACAAGGGCGTTGACTCTCCGCGCCTCAGCGCCGAGCTTCTGCTCTGTCATGCGGTGGGGTTGACGCGTATCGAATTGTATACCCAATTCGATACGCCCGTGCCCCAGCGGCAGTTGGACCAACTGCACGATCTGGTCAAGCGGGCCGGCCTGCAGGAACCCGTCGCATACCTCACGGGCAGGACCGAGTTCTATTCGATCGAGCTGGACGTTACCAGCGACTGTCTGATCCCGCGCCCCGAGACTGAGCTGCTCGTCCAGCGGGCCATCGAATTTCTACGAACCCGCATGGGCATGCAGTTCGTCTGCGATCTGTGCACGGGCAGCGGCTGTATCGCCGTGGCTGTTGCCAAGAATTTCTCCGATGCGCGCGTGATCGCAACCGATATTTCCGCCGGCGCCCTCGAAATTGCTGCCGGCAATGTCGCCAAACATCAGTTGCACGAGCGAGTCGAGCTGTTGCAGGGTGACTTGTTCGAGCCCCTTGTCAGGCAATTGGATGTCGATGCGTTCGATCTCATCCTCTGCAATCCTCCTTATGTAAGCAGCGCCGAGTATGAGACGCTGGCTAAGAACGTTAGAGATTACGAACCGAAGTCGGCTTTGCTGGCCGGGACCGAGGGGCTGGATATCTACCGCCGGCTAATCGACAAGGTCGATGAATTCCTAAAGCCCGGCGCCGCGTTGATGCTGGAAATCGGCCACGCCCAGGGGCCCGCCGTCCGGGAGCTGCTCGAAGAAACCGAAGCTTTTGCCGAGATCAAAATCGAGAAGGATCCCCACGACAACGACCGCGTCGTCACGGCCAGAAAGATCTCATCATGATTCAGCCTATGAGTCACCTCCTTCGGTTCATTTTTGCTTTCGCGATTGCTCAAGCTCATCGGCAAGTTTTCCGACCTCCAGTCTCAGTCTTATGTTCCTTTGCAGCAATGCCGAAATATTTTGCCGCCCTCCAGATGCAGACAGCGAGAAGAATATAGAAAGCTGCAATGGGGATAGGCAAAATCCACTGGATAAGAATAAGCCAATGGGCTGATGTAGGTGACGCGTACTGTTCTGCTCGCGCTAGTAATGTAGCAAGAACGATCATTTCTCTTTCCTTTCATTCTTCACATTGCGGCATACAATGAGCCTTTGGGTCTCCTCACGCACCTTATCCAATGTGATGCCGAGGTCAGCGAGAATCTGGAATCCCAAGCCTTTGCCGGCCAGGAGTATGCCGGCGAGCAGGTGCTCGGCGCCTGTGTACTCATGGCCCCACTCGGCGGCTTGCTCGTTGGCGCATTGAATGACCCTCTCTATGTCCTCGGAGAGTCTGGCCCTACCTTTGACCTTATTCTGCGATGATTTGCGCAGCTTCTCGTACAGTTCAAGGCATCTGGCCCGGTCGACCCCGAGATTCTTTAGAATCGTTGCGCCGAGGCAATCTTTGACCGATACGATCCCAAACAGGACGTGCTCGGTTCCCACCAGGTCGGAGCCATCCCGGCGGGCCTGCTTGTGGGCCTGCTCCAAAACTGCGTGTGCCCGTGGTGTCCAGGGCAATTTGCTTTTGCTGACGGCATTCTTGAGGGCGGCCTTTGCCCTGTCGACAATACTGATATCGCTCATTTCTCTACCTCCCGGTCCCGGAAAGACCTTCTTGGATTCCAACCAGGCGTCAACATCGGCCCGGTCAAACTTGATATTCTTGGCGGTAATCCGGATGTACGACGGGCAGTGCCCGCTGGCGATGTACTTGTAGATCGTGCGCTTCGAATCGCCCAGATAAGCCGCCAAATCCTCTATTGACATCAACTGCATAGTGTAATATCCTTACTGTTATGTAGTAATATGACACAATATGCACAATAATGCAACCAAGTTCAAGAGAATTCGCGGTTTTTTTGAAAATTTTTCGGGGCGTCGCTCATCCTCGTCGCGATGTCGCCCGCAATAGTGGATTCCGGGCCAATTTGGCGGATTATGTGTGGGAACGTCTCACGTTTCGACCACGCATATATCCCGATCGCGGTCCTTGGCCACTGCGACCGTGCGCCCCGTCCTGTCGGCGGCGGCGCTGTGGCCGCCGAAAACACGGCCTTTCCAGGGTCCGTGGGTAATTTCGCCGACGAGGTTGGTCCCAACTACGAAGGCCCCGGTTTTGCGGGCTGTATTCTTGATTACTTTGGCAAGCACTTTGCCGTGCCTGGGCCAGGCGTCTTCCGTGGCGGCGTATCCGTACGGAACGAGCAGCAGGTCGGGCTTGAGGGCTGCCATTCGCTTGAGAATCTCGCTCTCATGCGTATCGGCGCAGATCAGCAGGCCGATCCTGCCGAATCCGGTTTCGACGGCGTCGACGCTGTTGCCGGCGGCGTAGGGCGGACTCATCAGTTCGGCTAGCAGATTGATCTTGCGATGTTTGAGCAGGATTTTCCCGGCATTGTCGATCAGCAGCACCGAATCGTACAAGTGTTTGCCGTCCTTCTCCGCCATGCCGGTGCAAAGATGAATGTCGTAATCTTTGGCCAGTCTACAAAGGCGGTCCGAATCAGGCCCCGGAATTGCGCACGCTCTTTGGTGGGCATCGGGATTTACCCAGCCGAGCAGGGCGGTCTCGGGCAGACAGGCGATATCGGCCCGGCCGTCTTTAGCCTCGCGAATTGCGCTGTCAATCCGGACAAAATTGCCCCGCCGGTCGCCGTCAAGCGAGAATATCTGACACATTGCTATTCTTATTGACACTGATGAGCACGGATTCTTATTCACCACGAAAAACAATAATCAATAGGGGGCCCTGAATTACTGCGGAGCTTTGGCGATGCTGACATCGGCTGGAATAAGGTTTGGCGTCGTCGGAATTGTCTTTTGATCACAATCCATCGCTGCCCTTGTCATTTCGAGCGCAGCGTAGTCGAGAAATCTACCTCGTAATTGCATAGCGTTTTCCACTCGAACGCAGATTCCTCCACTGCGTCCCGATTTCATCGGGACTCCGGTCAAAATGACAATGTCCCCTGCAAATCATCCCTTATTCTTTTAACTGGGGACACAGGCTATTGAGGTATTCTTCGAGGTTCGTATAGCCGTCTTTGTCTGCGTCGCCGTTTCTGTCGGCTGGGTCTTTCGGATCGAGGTTATTGGCCTTTTCCCAGGCGTCGGCCATGCCGTCGCGGTCCGCGTCTTTGGGCGCAGGCTTGCTCTTGAGATCGGGCCAGCCGCCCACTTCGTCTTGCGAATCAAGCAGTTTGCCCGTACGATTTCTTATGTCGCTGATCAAACGCTTGTCCACGGCGTCGCGAACGAGCGATGCGCCGGCGCCGGCAAGAACCAATCGCCGAGCTTCTTCGGTCGAGTGTGTTGTGGGGGCATTGGGGCCGGTGTCGAACACTTTGTCAACCTTCCAGTGGTCCAGCGTCCCCAGGTACTTGTAGTTGTCTGCCCAGCGTACCATGTCCATCGCGGCATAGTTGTTCGCCGTGAGTTCGGGGCGCTCGTCAAAGACGTTCCCGCTCATGTACCCGTGCGCCGCATAGGCCGTGTGGGCCTTCATGGCTACCGGCAGTGTCGTGCCGGTTTCGGGACCGGGGCGAAAGATGTTGTTTATAAGGTTGATCTGGGCGTCGCCCACGTTGGCCGTGCCGCCCGCGCTCCAGTTGTAGATGATGTTGTTGCGGAAATCGATGATCCAGTGTGGCTCGTCCTGGTTGCCTGACAGGGACGGGTGGCGGTCGCGGCTTGAGGCGAAGATGCTGTGGTGGATGGTGATGTTGCTCTGGGGTTTGCGAAACGAGCCGCACATCCCATGCGGACCCTTGTGGTGCAGGCTGTTGTGGAGACCTTCGCTCAGGATGCTCCACTGGAAGGTGTAGTTTCTGCAATTTCCGGTGTCTTGATTACCATCTATTCCCCAACTGGTCGAGACGTGGTCGAATATCAAATTGTCGCAATTGTCTACCGAGACGGCATCGGGGCCGCTGGGCCGAGGTTTGTTTTTGTCGCCCAGGCGTATGCGGATGTAACGGACGATGATGTCGGAGGCCTTGCTGAAGCCGAGTTTGTTATCCTTGAACGTGATGCCGTCGCCAGGGGCGGTTTGGCCGGCGATGGTGAGGCCTTTGGCTCGGATTCTAAGGTCCGATTTGAGTTCGATAGTGCCCGAGACCTCGAAGACGATTGTGCGTGGTCCTTTGGCCGAATCGATCCCGTCGCGAAACGATCCTGGGCCCGAGTCGTTTAAGTTGGTTACGTGATAGACGTCTCCTCCGCGCCCACCCTGGGCGAATCGTCCGTAGCCTTCGGCGCCGGGGAACGCCAGGATGGTCCGTGTGGCCGGGGCGTCTTGTTGCGCCGCGGGCGGGTTCGCCAGGCAGCCGGCCGTGGCCAGAATTGTCAAGACGATCGTTAGGCTGCGAAGCATTATTTGATCCTTTCCTTTTATTGGCTCTTTTGCTGATAGGAATTTTGATTTCAACGTACAGAAGTAAGTCTACACCAGGGATATAACAATTCAACAAAGAAAACTGCCCAAGAAATCAAAGGGCCCCGGTCAATCCTTTGAATGATGATGCCGCCTACGACTCGATCTTTCTCGACCTCAACATGCCGAGTATGAACGGCGTCAAGACCTTGCGCGAAATACGCGAGATCGACCAGGACGTCCCGGCCTACATCTTCGCCGCCTTTGACAAGTACCCGGCCTTCAAGGTATATTAACACCGTGCGGTGAAATGACCTGAGAGCCGTATGGATCGAGTTAGACTCAAAAAGGGTATCTTTGGCGAAGGAGACGCAGATGGTTGAGCATATAAAGCGGCGCAGTTTTCTGGCGGGTCTTGCGGCGGCAGGTGTGGGACCTCAGCTTGGTGGTTCGGGGCGGGCTGTAGCGGTCGGATCGGGCGGCAACGGTAAGCTCGGAGATCTGAAGATCACAAAGGCCGAGATCCTCCAGTTGACGGGCAAGAACAAGAGGCGGGCCCTCTATCTGAAGCTCCACACCAATGAGGACGCGGTCGGCCTCTACGGCCCGATCGACAACGAGGCTGCAATGTTCGTCGATCGATTCTTCAAACAAGGCCTGATCGGGCAGGATCCGCTGGCCATCGAAGCGTATTGGGACAAAATGTTCCGGGCGAGCAGACACTCTCGCGGCAGCCATTACATTATGGCTCTAAGTGCCGTGGACAATGCTCTCTGGGACCTGCGCGGCAGGTTCTTCGGCCTGCCCGTATATAGGCTTCTCGGAGGTTCGCGTAAGAAGGTGAGGGCCTACGCCAGTTGCTTGGGATTCTCGCAGGAGCCGTCGGCTTTGCAGGCGAAGGCCCGCCAACTCAAACGTCAGGGGTATCGGCATCAGAAGTGGTTTTTACGAGACCGCGGTCCCAGCCATGGTCCCGAGGGAGTCGAGGCCGATGCGAAGGTTGTGCGTCTGCTCCGCGAGGCCGTGGGCGACGACGTGGATCTCATGTTTGACGCGTTTTGGGAATGGGACCTTCAGTATGCCCTGGCCTGGACCAGGCGGGTGGAGCAATATCGTCCTCGCTGGATAGAAGAACCCTTCCAGACGGCGAACCTCGACGCCTTCATCGAGCTGAGTCGCGAAACGTCGATCCCCGTGGCCACGGGCGAGCATTTCTACGGCCGGTGGGACGTGCACAAGTTTCTCAAGGCCGACGCAATTATGGTCGTTCAGGCCGACCCGGAATGGTGCGGCGGGGTTAGCGAACTGGTCAAGATGTGCACGCTGGCGTCGGTTCACGGCGCCAACGTGATCCCTCACGGCCACAGCATCCATGCCGCCCTGCACGTAGTGGCGAGCCAGCCGGTCGAGATTTGTCCGCTCGTGGAGTACCTGATTCAAAAGATGGACACCTATTATCACTTCGAGAAACACCAACCGAGGCCTGTTGACGGGATGCTGGAACTGCCCGAGGGGCCGGGCTTCGGGATCGAACTGGACGAATCCAAGATTGCCGACGTTCGTGCGGTATCGTGGCAACAAAGCTGATTTGAGGGTGATCACGGCGGTTGGCCATACATTACGGCCAGCCGGCAAGCCAATAAAAGGAGCCCCTGCTTGAACGCTTGAAGGAGGAGTGAAGATAGCAGGGGCCCAAAAGGGCTGCAAGCATCCAACTTGCAGCCGACTGGTAAGTCTTTCCTATCCTAAAGAAGGCGTGCAGGAGGCCAAAGGCAACGATTTTCTCAAAAAAGAAAACCCCTGCTTGAAGGATTTAACCCAAGCAGGGGCTCAGCCAGTAGCATCTGGCGTTCGCAACCATCATGTGTTGTAGTTAAGTGCCACCTCGAATTCGAAATGTAACGCTGTTTCGGAAAATTCTGTCGTCGGGCAGACCTTGTAAAGGCCTATTCGACACCAACGGAGTTTTTGTCTGGCAAAGTACGAAAGAACGGCCCCTTTTGTTCCGACAAGCATATATGGCACAGTGAAAATTGCCTCTGACGTGCCTGAACAGTTGTAAATATAGAGCGGTAATTTGTTGTCAGAGCAGTCCTGCGTCGGTTGTATGGGCTGTTTCGGCCCTGATTCCGGGATGATTATCTCTTGAGACCGCTATTCTAAGGTTGAAAAAAAGTTCCGATAATGTTATAATCTATGTGTATTCGCGGTAGTTATGGGTCGTTGAATTTTAACTTTTTTGAGGAGCATTGTCATGTTTTGGAAATCTATTTTTTTAGTGTCTTGCGTTTTAGCGGCGGGCTTTGCGCATACTGCTTCGGCTGTCGTGCCGGGCAATGACGACTGTCAAGATGCCAAGCCGGTCGGCAACGTTACGGATCTGCCGTTCGATACTACATCTGCAACGTTGGATGGGCCCGGGCACGTTATCACCAGTCCGAATTTGTGGTACTGCTACACAGCCACCTGCAACGGTTGCGTCACTGTCAGTCTGCTCGGCAGCAGCTTTGACACGAAAGTCGCCGTCTACGACGGGTGCGGCTGCGACCCAGTCTTGGGAGATTTGATCAAGAGCAACGACAATTTCTTTAGTCGGCAATCGAAGATCACTTTCCCAGCAAGAGCCGGCAAACAATACCTGATCGAGGTTGGTGGCGCCCGTGCCAGCGATACGGGTGAGGGCGTGATAAGTATCAGTTGTGATGCTCAGTCCGGCGGACCAAGCAACGATGACTGCAGCAGCGCCAGATACGTCGGTGACGTGAAAGACCTGCCGTATGACACGACGTGCGCGACATTCGACGGTCCCGGTCATTGTATGGATACCCCGAATCTCTGGTACTGCTATACTGCCGCGGTAACCGGCGATGTCACTGTCAGCCTCGAGCGTTCCGTTCTTTCTGTCGACACGATGCTTGCCGTCTACGACGGGAGCGATTGTTACCCGACGTCGGATGCACTGATCGAATGCAATGACGACTTCGGCGACAGCTTTGACTCTCAGATCACCTTCAAGGCGATCGCCGGCAACCAGTACCTGATCGAGGTTGGCAGTCGAATCGATGAAGAAGCCGGTCCGGGTCAGATAACAATCAGCAGCGGTGCGCCGCCTGTGTCGTCAAACGACGATTGCCATGATGCGTGGCCCATCGGCGAGGTCGCCGCCTTGCCTTTCGACACCAGTGATGCGACCTTTGACGGCCAGGGTCATTGCATGAGCAGTCCGAACATCTGGTACTGCTACACCGCCGCGTGTACGGGACAGGCCACTATCAGTCTGTGCGGCAGCGGCTTCGACACGATGCTGGCGGTCTACAATGGATGTCAGTGCAACCCGGGCCACGGCGATATGATTGCGTGTAACGACGATGCCTGTGATCGCCAGTCCGAGGTTGCAATCGACGTGGTTGCCGGCCGGCAGTATCTTATAGAGGTCGGGGGCTACGGTTCCGATACAGGTCAGGGTGTGCTGAGCGTCAGTGTTTTGTGCGATGCTCCGGTAAAACCCGACCTTGGCGACGCGCCGGACAGCACCAACAATTACGGCGCGACAATGACCGCATATTCCTCGCCGGTCACCGTCCAGGCCAATTTCCCCACCGTCTTCAACGACGGCAGTGGTGTCGGGCCCTACGGACCTGCTCATTTGAACGCTCCAACGGGAGCTTTCCTGGGCAAGAGAATAAGTCGTGAAACCGAGGCCGACAGCGGGTCGGACGAAGATGGTGTCAATAACATCACTCCCCAGACAGACTTGTCGGATGACGACCGGGGCGATGACGGTGTTGTTGTCCCGCTCAGTCTGCCTCACTGCGGATGGGCTATATTTGACTATCAGGTTACTGTTGCCGACCCGAAGATCGACCTTTGGGTAAATGTTTGGCTCGACTGGAACCGTGACGGCGACTGGGATGATACTCCCGCATGCGATGCCGGTGCGGCGCCGGAGTGGGCCGTGCAGAACCAGTATCTTTTCGGTCTTCCGGTTGGGCTAAGTCAAGTTACCACGCCGGCGTTCCTGTCGTGGCACCCGAAGAGCGGGCCGGCAGGGGTTTGGATGAGAATTACTATCTCCGAGCAGCCTTGGAAGGGCGGCAGCAATCCCGGCGAGAAGGGTAACGGCGGCTCCGGGCCGGCAACAAGGTATGAAATAGGTGAAACGGAAGATTACTACTTCATCCCGGACAAAACGCCCGGCGCGGATTGCCCGCTGTGTGAAGACGTGAATGGCGATGGAGTAATTGACATGGAGGACCTGGCCGCGCTGACCGCACTATGGCTTGAGAATTGTCTCTAATGTAGCTTGTTGAATGTCTGATTCGGGCTGTGGGTGTCTTCTTGCTCACAGCCCTTTTTTTATTTGCATGTTTCATATGCGCAAGTACTGTTGCAAGGGGGACAGGTTCTGACGATGACAAAAAACGTCGGCAGGCACTCAAGTTTTGCACCGGAATGTAGTGGTCTGTTAACGACGCTGTCGGGATTTGGCCGATTCCAGGGCAGATTCTCAAGCTCCACTCTCCAAAACCATAAAGATGATGAACAGGATGATTGTAAAGACGATGACTATCAACACGAACGGAGTCTGATCGGGCAGTCGGTCAATCGCCTGACGCAGCAGAGAGTCCAGGGCTTCTTCAATCCGTTGGATTAGCTTTTCCTGTGGTTGTCCTTTCTTGGTCAGCAGCTCGCGCAGTTGCATTCGTATGACAGGGTCGTCAGTTCTGGCTATCTCTTGCTCGAGTTGTTTTCTTCTGCTCGTCATAACAATTGCCAGTTCTAGACCGTACGCTCGTTTCAACAAAAGCCCGACTAATTGTAGCATAAATGGGCCCGAAAAATCAAGCAAATTGCAGAGATTGTGATATACTATCTTGCGGTCGGATGCCCCCGACAGAGCATAGTGGACTGCGTTGTTTGTATATTGATCCAATAGGTATGTCAATATTTGGGAACTGGAGGTCATTATGGCACAAGGCGGAAACTCTCAAAACCAACTCGACCGTCGAGCGTTCATTGGCGCAGCAATGGCGGTGGCTTCGGCGACGGCCGGAAGGACTGCATCGGCGCTTCCCGAAAGTAGCCCCATCGGCAAGGATTCCAAGGGTAGGCCACTACCATACAATCCGCGAATATTTGAGGCTATGCCCACACGGAACCTGGGACAGACCGGCCACCGCGTGGGCATCTTCAGCCTGGGTGGGCAGGCCGTAATTGAGACAAGTGATCGGGATGTGGCCGAGGCGGTTGTCAACAAGGCCATTGATCTCGGTGTCAACTATATCGACACGGCTTCTTCCTACGGCGGGGGCAAGAGCGAACAGAACATCGGCCCAGTCATGAAACACCGCCGTGGCGAAGTGTACCTGGCGAGCAAGACGCATGATCGCAGCTACGACGGTTCCATGCGTTTGCTGGAAACAAGTCTCAAGCGGCTGCAGACCGATCACCTCGATTGCTGGCAACTCCACAACGTCCAGACAAAACAGCACACCGATCAAATCTTCGCCAAAGACGGGGCGATCAAGGCGCTTGAAAAGGCCAGAGACGAAGGCATCGTACGCTTTTTGGGGATAACCGGCCACTACGATCCGTTCATCCTTGCCGAAGCCATCAATCGCTACCCCTTTGATACGCTCCTGATGGCGTTCAACGCCGCCGACAAGCATCAATACAGTTTCATCGATCATCTGCTACCCGTGGCGCTCGAGAAGAAGATCGGAATCATCGGAATGAAAGTGGCCACACGCGGGCGTATGCTGTCGACCTGGACGCCTCCGCCGCTGAGTGAACAGCCAACACGCATGGCGACGAGAAAGCCGGGTGCGATCACTATGAGGGAATCTCTGTTCTACAACTTCTCGGTGCCGGTCAGCACTAACATCGCCGGTTGTGACAACGTTCAGCAGATCGAAGAAAATGTCAAGACTGCCTCAGAGTTCACGCCCTACAATGATGCCGTCATGGCCCGACTGGAGGCCCGATGCAAGTCCATCGTGAATCAGGGCCTCTATTTCCGAAAGGGAATTATCGACCGCGTGAAATCGTAACGGGGACAACTCTCCTCTGGGCGGATATTTCCAACTTAATCGTTGGCGTCCTGGCTCTCCTTGTCCGAGAGGCTTAGGCTGACGAAGACTTCCTGCTCACCCGGTGTAAGCATCTTGGTGAGTCTCTTGTTTCCATGCGTCAGTAAGGTCTTGCAATCATGCCTCTGGTCCATTATCCTTATCCGCTCAAGATGACGCAAAGATTGCTTATAACCAATTGCAGATTGTTCGACGCCCCGGCCGAGCAGGTGGGAGCTTGTGTCCTGATTGAAGACGGTGTCATCGTCCAGGTTGGATCTGCCGGCACATGCGAGAACACGCTCGACGCCCAGGGCAGGATAGTCGCCCCGGGCTTCATCGATGTCCATATCCAGGGTGCGGGTGGCGCCGATGTACTTGACGGCACTGTTGAGGCTCTCGGCGCCATATCCAGGACTTGCGCCCGCTTCGGGACCACCGGTTTTCTTGCTACGACAGTGTTCAACCCGGGCGCCGAAAACGGGCATCTTGCTCTCGCCGCCGAGCATGTCGGCCGTGATCTCGGCGGGGCAAATCTGCTTGGCATCCATCTGGAAGGCCCGTTCATTTCGCTCCAGAAGAGAGGGATGATTCAACCGGGGTCTATATGCCCGCCTTCGCCGAAGGTCTTTGAGGAGATTCTCGAAGCGACAAATGGCCGGCTCAGTATGATGACGATCGCGCCCGAGCTGCCCGAAAGCCTGCCAATTATTCGCTCGCTCGCGTACTCAGGGGTAGTCGCCTCTTTCGCTCACTCGGCCGCCACGTACGAGCAGACTCTTGCCGGCTTCGACGCGGGCATCTCTCACGTGACGCATATGTTCAACGCCATGATGCCCTGTCATCATCGCTCGCCGGGCCCGTTGGTGGCAATCTTCCAGACAGAACATATTACCGCTCAGCTTATCCCCGACGGTGTTCACATACACCCCGCTGTTCTGAGATTGGCTTTTGAAACGCTCGGCCCCGAGCGCAGTATACCCATCACCGACGGCATGCAGGCTATCGGTCTTGGCGACGGCAAGTTTATCTACAACGGCATCGAATACGAATCCAAAGATGGAACCGCAAGATACAAAGATGGCACTCTTATAGGCACTGCGCTTGGATTGAGCCGACTGCTCCGGCGATTCATCGCCTTTACGGGTTGCCCGGCTGATGTTGCGATCAAGACCGTCACGCAAAACCCTGCCCGCTTGTTGGGTATCGGTGATAGAAAAGGTGCCGTCGCTGCCGGAATGGACGCCGACCTGGTCCTGCTCGACGACGACCTCTCCGTTCACGCGACAATCGTAGCGGGCAATATTGTATTTCAGGGGATCGGATGAAAGCTCTTGGAATCTCCACAAGCCCGAGGATCAAGGGCAATAGTGACTTGCTTTTGCGCCGCGCGTTAGCCGGCGCCGCATCTGTGGGCGCAGAGCCTGAATACGTTCATTTGTCCGATTACAGGATCGGTCCCTGTATCGAGTGCAATGCATGCTACACCACGGGCGAGTGCAAAGTCCGGGATGACTATCAGGTGCTCCTGAAGAAGATACTCGACGCGGACCGTTTGGTTTTTGCCACGCCTATATTCTTTATGAGCGTTTGTGCCCAGGCGAAGAATCTCATCGATCGCGGCCAGTGTCTTTGGGCCCTCAAGTATGTGCTCAAGAAGGAGTCGCTAACCGTCGGGCGCGACCGCCGGGCGATGGTGATCGCAGTGGGGGGATCGAAAAGCAAGAAGCAGTTCGAAAGCATCCGCCTGACGATGAAGACCTATTTTGATGCGCTGGACATGAAATACATCGCCAATCTGTTTGTCGATCAGGTTGATGACCGCGGCCAAGTCGAAGAACATCCTTCGGCGCTCGATCAAGCATACCAGCTTGGCGCTCAGTTAGCCGGCACAGATGACCCACCCGAAAAGACGATCGACATCGAACTTCCCTGACGAGTGCTCCGCTGAGGGGCCTTTGCTCCCATGCGAGAATCACTTTTCGATTTCTTCCTTGTTTTGCTCTACCTCTGCTTTCGATGGAATCATCCCTGCGCGTTGTGATATGCCTGGATCGTGGCGGAAATCATGTTGCCGGCAGCGTGGTTTTCCCTCAAGTATTCCTGGGCGTTCCGGGCGATTTGGCGTGCGAACTCACGCTTACCCAAAAGTTTCTGCAGGCATCGCAACATACTAAGCTCGTCCTTCGGGTCAAAAACGACAGCCATGCGGTCCTCAACGATCAGATCGTCAACTCCGCCTTTGCAGCCCGCAACCGCGGCGCCGACGCTCATTGCCTCCAGCAATGAAGGATCAAAAGCGAGACGCGGCTGGGGCCTGATGAAAATGTCACCGGCGGCGAGAACCGAACGCCAGGGTTTCAATCTCGGGACCATGGTGACAACCTGCAGAAGGCTCAGCGCCGTCAGCAGTTTCCAGAGATGTCTCTCCGCCCGCCCGTCACCGGCTACCACCACCATGAATTCATAGCCGTCAATCAGCAAATGCCTGAGCACGCCGAACAGATTCTCGAAGTCGTTGGCGTCGTCGAAAGGATGAGCCGTCACTATGGTTGCGATCCGACCGGGATGTGTAAAACACCCGCAGGTTTCCGCGACGAAAGTCCCGATGTTTATCTGTTCTATTCGCTCGGCAAAACCCTGGTGGGTCTTGGCCATGTTATCCGCGATGGTCTTGGCCGGGACGATGATTCTCTTGCAGCGTCTGGGCGAAACGGAGAACTGCTCCAATCGCCCCTGCACGGAGTTAACCGTCAATACGTAGGGCAAATCCATCCGGCGAGCCAATTGCCTTGCGAGTGACGCCTTGCCTTCGCACAGACAGTGCAGCACGGTGGGCTCGAACTTTGCGAGCCGCTGGGCAAGCAGCCGAATGTTGAGATGTTCGCTCAACGGCAGATCAAGTGCCGGATGACTGATAACCTCGGCCGAGCCCGTGAACATAGACTCCGAATCGCAGCCCGGCGGACAGATCAGAACCGTCGGAACCGACTCGTCCGCCAGACCGACCAGCAGAAGCTTGAGGGATGCCGAATACTCGCGGACCGTATGTTCCGATGCAATCAAAGCCACACGAAGCGATTTCTTTTTGACAACTTCCGACGCCAAGTTTTTGCGCTCCCAACAATCCCAATTACATGAAGGACAAGCAACATGTTATCGCAAAAGCGAGTCTTTCGCTATCGGTATTCGTGCAGAATTCAGATGATTTCGAGGCGAAATGCGACTGATTAAATGCAATTCGCAGACGACCGCGCACCAGGCTTAACCCGGATTTGTCACAAACTTCGTAGCGAAATCGCGTAGATCGTGACAGATCCTGGACTTGTCGCAGTGAGCCGGGTGAAGGCGTATTGAAATACGTCGAAGTCGGCGATCAAGACAAGTCCAGGAGATGGCATGAGATACGCGGTTGCAGCCGGAGGGCTGTGAGAAATTCGGGTTAAGCTTGTGGCGTCTGGGTGATCTGTCTTGTCAGGTTATCGAGCAGCGCGTTCATCTTAGGGTCGGCGTCTTTGGCCTGGTTTATCTTGTTGCAGGCGTGCATGACGGTCGTATGGTCGCGGCCGCCCAAGTGGCCGCCGATTTCTTCGAGGCTGTGTTTGGTCAGGTTCCGGGCCAGATACATGCAAATCTGCCGTGGTTCGGTAATGCTCTGGCTGCGTCTCTTGCTCTGCAGATCTGCAAGCCGGACGTCGAAATAGCCCGTCACCACCTCGATAATGTCGGTGATGCTTATATGCCGGGCCGTCGCCTCGATCTGTCCCTCCAGGGCGATCTGGGCCAATTCCATGTCGATCGGCTGGCCTGTAGTGGTCGCCACGGCGTAGATCGTCGTCAGGGCGCCTTCCAGCTCCCGGATGTTCGCATGCACCTTGCGCGCGATGTACCCGGCTATCTCGTCGGAAATGTCAAGCCCCCGGAGGTGGGCCTTCTTCTGCACGATTGCGACTCTCGTCTCATAGCTCGGCGGGTCGATCCGGGCGACCAGCCCCCAGTTGAATCTGCTGATCAGACGCTCCTCGAGTGACGGAATCTTGCCGGGCGGGCTGTCGGCGCTGAGAATAATTTGTTTGCCGTTGTTGTAAAGGGCGTTGAACGTGTGAAAAAATTCCTCCTGGCTGTGCTCGCGCTCGCGCAAAAACTGAACGTCGTCGATTACTATGGCGTCCACCGTGCGAAACTGCCTCTGAAACCCTGCCAGGTTTCCTTCCTCGATCGCCCGGATGAATCTGTTGACGAAATCTTCGCAGCTCAGGAACTGGATTGTCGCATCGTCGGATGCTCTGCGAGTTTCAAAACAGATGGCGTGCAGCAGATGAGTTTTTCCCAGCCCGGAGCTGCCGTAAACGAAAAGCGGATTGTACGTATTTCCCGGGGACTGGCTAACGGCTATGCAGCTCGCGTGAGCGAGACGGTTGCTGGGCCCGACGACAAAATTCTCGAACGTATAGTCAGGATGAAGCTTGGGGGTCTCCATCCTGCGTCTGCTTTTCAGAGCCGAATCGCCAAGCCTGGCTTGCGAACTCGCCGCGCCGGCATCGAGTTGAGCGTATGCCTCGACACCGAAATCCACCGTGATCAGATGGCCGGTTACCTGCTGAGCCGCGCGTGTAAAGCTGCTCCTGCAATTGTCCCGCAGAAACTCGGCGGTGGCTTGGTCGGGACAGCCCACCGCGAGCGAGCCGCCGTCCAAGTGCAAGACCATGAGCTTCTCGAACCACTTGCGTGTGTTTGCCGGGTCAAGTGTCTTTGCACGATCAACTATATCAGTAAAAATGTCCTCAACTTCGGGGGTCGCCACACTGCCGTCCTTCGTAAACCGGTGTTCGATGCAAAAGCAAATGCCCACCGGAACATCCATGTTAGAGGATCTTTATTTTGTCCCGCACTTACCAGGCATACGCCCGCACTCAACAAGTGCGAAATGACAGCCGCCAAATCTAACCGGGATTGTTCGGCTTGTCAAAGGAAATTCTTCACGTTTCGACTTAAGGTGTGTGAAAATTATTTCGGGCGAATTAAGCAGCCAGATTGTTTATATTCCAGTATTTGTTCCACAGATGACTGGAATAGAGGCTAGCCAGCGCCATGACGGCTTCGGCATTATCTCTATCCCACCTCATTCCAGCC
>JADHXR010000166.1 GCA_016782865.1 Phycisphaerae bacterium | reverse complement strand
CCAGGGCGACACAGAGAAGCCTTCAATTTATCAGATGGTTAAGGACGGGGTTAACTCTAAACACTTCGTGGGAGAAAGCTGTCGAGCAAGTACGACCGCTTATGCTGCATTATTTGTTTTGAATTTATAACACCGATCGGCGGCCCAGAGCATGGTATTCTCAGACGCCTACACGTGCGGGCCGAACTGTGCTCCGACGCGGGCGAGCCTGATGTCGGGCCAGTACACGCCGCGGCACGGGATCGTTACGGTGGGCAGCTCGGATCGCGGGCCCGAGCATTTGCGAAAGCTCATCCCGCAGGAGAACAAGACCGTGCTCGACGCCGGGATTATCACTATCGCCGAGGCGATCAGGCCCGCCGGTTATGTCAGCGCCAGTATGGGTAAGTGGCATCTCGGCAACGATCCGGGGCATGGGCCTATCGGGCAGGGCTTCGATCTGAACGTGGGCGGCTACGAAGCGGGAAGCCCAAGGAGCTATTTCAGCCCGTACAAGAATCCTGAACTGAAGGACGGCCCCAAGGGCGAGTATCTGACCGATCGCCTCACAGACGAGGCACTGAAGTTCATCGAGGCCAATCGGGACAAGCCCTTCTTTCTGTATCTGCCGCACTATGCGGTGCACACGCCGATAAGGGCCAAGAAGGAGATGATCGCCAAGTACAAGGCGAAGCAGCCGAGCAACGGTCAGGGCAATCCGACATACGCGGCGATGATCGAGAGCACCGATCAGGGTGTAGGTCGAATGATGGCCAAACTCGACGAGCTGGGCCTGACGGATGACACAATCGTGATCTTCTCTTCCGACAACGGCGGCGTCGGTGGCTACAATGTGCTTGGGATAGAGGGCGGCGAGATTACATCCAATGCGCCGCTGCGAGGCGGCAAGGGAATGCTCTACGAGGGCGGGATTCGCGTGCCGCTGTTCGTGCGCTGGCCCGGCGTCGTCGAGCCATCCAGCCGGTGCGATACGCCTGTAATTACTGTTGATTTCTACCCGACGCTGCTGGAAATGACCGGGGCTGAGAGGCCCGCCCGTCAGGCCCTCGACGGATGCAGCATAATGCCGCTGCTGAGAAGTTCCGGCGGCCTCGGACGTGAAGCTATCTTCTGGCACTTTCCCGCCTATCTCCAGGGCAGTGGCCGAACTTGGCGGACCACACCGGCTGGGGCGGTCCGCAAGGGCCAGTGGAAACTGATCGAATTTTTCGAGGACGGCCGGGTAGAGTTATACAATATTGTCCGAGATATCAGTGAAAAGAACAATCTGGCCGAGAAGATACCGGAGAAGGCGAAGGAGTTGCACAATCTACTCAGGAACTGGCGAAAATCGGTGAATGCGAAGGTGCCGACGCAGTTGAACCCCAAGTATGACCCCAGGGCCGGGACCTAAGCTTCGAGCGGAAATGCCACTTGCCCGCAATTATTCTCTTGACCGGGCGATACGGATTCGCTATTGTTATGCGCAGATGAAAATAGTCGACAACGATCCTTTCGGGAGAATTGTATGGACGGGCAATTGAAGGCACTTGTTATCACGGCCGCTTCGATAGGGTTCTTTCACACCCTGTTCGGCCCGGACCATTACCTGCCCTTTGTTATGATGTCCTGGTCACGGAAATGGTCGTGGTTCAAAACCACGTGGATCACTTTCCTGTGTGGTGTCGGTCATATCGTCGGCTCGGTCGTGCTGGGTCTTGTCGGGGTATCACTTGGAATTGCGGTCAACAGGCTTCAGATCGTGGAAGGCGTTCGCGGCAACCTCGCAGCCTGGCTGCTCATCGCTTTCGGGCTCGTCTATCTTGTCTGGGGTCTCAGGCGTGCGTATCGCAACCAGCCGCACGAGCACAAACATGCTCATGTAGAAGCGATCCACACTCACGAGCACGACCATCACCGGGACCACGTTCACTTGCACGACAACAAAGCCACTGCGAGCGTCGCACCGTGGACCTTATTTATCATTTTCGTCTTCGGCCCCTGTGAGCCTCTGATCCCCCTGCTGATGTATCCGGCTGCGCAGAACAGTATGTTCGGCCTTGTCGTGGTGACATCTGTGTTTGCCATCACGACTGTCGGCACAATGTTAGTCACCGTTCTTCTGGCGAGAGCAGGCGTGAGTTTTCTGCCCCTCGCAGGATTACAGCGCTTCACCCACGTCATCGCCGGGGCGACGATATGTCTCTGTGGGCTGGCAATTCAATTTCTGGGCCTGTGACACCGAAGCGGGTGGGACCAGATACTCCAGTGAAAGCACAACTCATCGCATTAGCTGCCGGGATGCTGGGCTTTTGTATTGCCGGGATCGGCGGCGCGCACATGCCGGAAGTCCACAACCAGGCTAAAACGATCAAATGGGATCCGAACACGCTGACTCTGATTGCCCAGCAAGGCGGCTACGGCCGGTTGATAAGGTTGACGGGTGGGGACATACTGTGTGCCTTCGGGAGAAGAGGCAGCATATGGGCAAGTCGGAGTATCGACGATGGCAAGACGTGGTCGGCGTCGAAGATGGTCGTCATCTACGAATTCGGCAGCGCGGCAAATCCGGAGTTGTTGCAGCTTGCCAACGGCTGGATTCTTCTGAGCTATAACGAAAGACCGAGAGACGGCAAGCATCATTTTACCATTCGGACCTGTATCAGCAGGGACGGCGGCGAGACCTGGACGACCGATTCGCTTGTCTACGAGTCTGACACGGTTTGGAAAAACGGGTGCTGGGAACCGGCACAGATTCAGTTGCCGTCAGGAGAAATCCAGTTGTACTTCGCCAATGAAAACCCTTATCGCGACAGCAACGAGCAGGAGATATCGATGGTTCGCTCTGACGATAGCGGACTAACGTGGGGCAAACCGGCAACGGTTTGCTTCCGCGCGGATCACCGGGACGGAATGCCCGTTCCTCTGATCCTGAGCAACGGCAAGGACATCGTCGTTGCGATTGAGGACAACGCTCTGGGGCGAAAGTTCAGACCGGCGATCATCTCAGGATCAATCGAGGACAACTGGAGGAAGCCTTATATTGACAGCAGTGACCCCCGGCGGTGGTGGGCGTTGGCGAGTCCGCTACCGGCAAACGTCAACGCGGCCGCTCCATACATAAGGCAGTTTCCCACGGGCGAGACGGTCCTGTCATGCCAGATCCACGAAGCTGGCGCCGAACCGGTGATGGCTGTCTATGTCGGGGATGACGAGGCTAAGAACTTCGATGCGAAAACCATCCCCTTCAAAGTCGATCCGGGCAGATCGGGCAAATGGAATTCGCTCTTCATAAAGAAAGCGACAACGGTGACCGCCGTTTCGGGGACTACCATCGACGGCATTACAGGGCTGTGGGCGGTTGACGGGCAACTTATCCGGACTGACCATGAGGGCGAACGGCTAACTCGATGATTTCCGTCGTGAGCCGTGATCGGCCCCTTGGACGTCTAATTGGGCAGTTTCATCTTGACAACCAGGGGCTGAATCTGGTAAAGTTCAGTATATAGCAGGTGAAGACAAGCTAAAATGGTTGTGTGGTTGATGAATGGGGGCCGGAAGACGGGGCAGCCAGTACAGCTAACGAAACCACAATCGGAAAGGAGAGTGCCATGCTTGGAAAGTGGACATGTTTATTCTTTGTTGTTCTGGTGGTTAGTCTGGTCGGCAACGTTACGGTCGTCAGAGCCGTGGACTGGACTGGCGCAGTCAGCAGCGATTGGTACGATGCGGCGAACTGGGCCGGCGCGGTACCGGCCGCCGGAGAGAACGCCGTGATGGATTCACGCACCCCGCTTACCTGGCCTGTCATAGACGGCGGCACGGCCAGCACCGCAGAGACGAGAATTGGCTACACCGCCGACTACCAGGGCGAGCTGACGGTAACCGGCGGGGCAACACTGAACGTAGCCGGCGAACTGCGTATCGGGCGCAAGTCGAACGATGGCAGCGGGCAGGCGGTAGGAATACTCAATGTCAGCGGCGAGACGACAAGCATCACTGTAACGCAACTCATAGAACTTGGGCGGCATGGCTTCGGCACCCTCAATATGAGCGGTGGTTACCTACACTGTGATGCTGAGTTGCGGCTGGCCTATAGGTTCGATGCTACCGCTACGGTCTACCTCAGTGGCGGGACTATTGACCTGGGTGGCAATCCCGGCATAACCGCATATGCGAATGACGGCGTGCCGGACACTGCCCTGATAGACATCTCAGGGGGCATCATAACCCTGGCTGGCAATCAGGTCTCGTTGATCGATGGTTTCATCAGCGACGGCATAATTACAGGCTACGGCGGTGAAGGGACCGTGTCGGCTGTATTTGACGCAGTTACCGGCGTCACTACGGTATCGGCTATCGGCGGCCCGTCAACGTCCGAGCCCGGTCCGGTCAATGAGAAGCGTGACGTGCCTCGGGATGCGGTGCTTAGCTGGAAGCCCGGGACCGGTGCCGTCAGTCACGATGTGTATCTCGGAACCATGTTTGCCCTGGTGGATCAGGCCACGACAACGCTTGATCCTCTTGGAGTCTATCAGGGACGTGTCGATCTGAATACCTTTGTCGTCGGCGAGCGTCTTGAGTTCGATCAGACTTATTACTGGCGCGTCGATGCCGTCAGCGCTTCGAGCGCGATTAGCAAGGGTGACATCTGGAGTTTTACGGCCGAGTCGTTCGCCTATCCGATCGAGAACATTGTCGCCACGGCTTCCAGCAGCGAGGAAGGAAAAGGTCCCGAAAACACCGTGAACGGATCGGGACTCAATGACAGCGGTCTGCTGCACGGCAATGACAGCGTCGGCAAGATGTGGCTGAGCAGTCGGGACGGCTCCCAGCCAACCTGGATCGAGTATGAGTTCGATAGAGCCTGCAAGATCCACGAGATGTGGGTCTGGAATTCGAATGACAGCCTGGAGTCGCTGATCGGTCTGGGATTCAAGGACGTTATAATCGAATACTCAGCCGACGGCACGGAGTTCATAACGCTGGGAACAGCGCATGAATTTGCCCAGGCGCCGGGCACGGCCGGCTATGCTCACGATATAACCGTCGATTTCGGCGGAGTCGCGGCCAGGCGTGTCAGGCTCACGGCCAACGGTAACTGGGGCGGCATCTTCAACCAGTTCGGTCTCAGCGAGGTTCGCTTCTTGCATGTACCTATACATGCGAGAGAACCCGGCCCGGGCGCCGGTCAGACAGAGGTGGATCTGGATCCGATCCTCAGTTGGCAGGCTGGAAGAGAGGCAGCCACACACGAAGTGTATTTCAGCTCCGACGAGCAGGCCGTTTCAGACGGCACTTCTGGCGTGACCACCGTCGGCGAGCTTAGCCACGGCCCGTTGACGCTGGATCTGGGCACGACCTACTATTGGCGGGTCGATGAGGTCAATGACGCCGAGACGCCTTCTGTATGGCAGGGTGACATCTGGAGCTTTACTGCACAGCAGTACCTGGTCGTGGACGATTTCGAATCCTACAATGACATTGACCCGCCCGACCCTCAGAGCAACAGGATATTCGAGGCGTGGATAGACGGTTTTGGAACCACGACAAACGGAGCCTTGGTCGGCAACGAGCTTCCGCCCTATGCAGAGCAGAGTATTGTTCACGGCGGCGACCAGTCGATGCCGTACATCTATGACAATGCCCTGAAATACTCCGAGGCGACCATGACGCTGACTGCACCGCGGGATTGGACCGTCAGGGGTGCCGAAGAGCTGGCGATCTGGTTCAGGGGCAATCCAGCATCTGTCAGCACGTTCACCGAAGGACCTGTTGGAACATACACGGTGACAGCCCGCAGTGACAACATTGCGGACCAGAGTGATTCCTTCCACTTCGTCTGCAAGCAATTTTCCGGACCCGGCTCAATTACAGTAAAGGTGGAGAGCGTCACTGAAACATCGACCAGCGCCAAGGCCGGAGTCATGATTCGCGAAACGCTCACCGGCGATTCTAAGTACGCTATGACGTTTGCCAGGCCGGATGGCGGGGTCAGATTCCGTCGTCGAACCGAAACGGGCGGCGAGACGACGAATTCTGTCGACAGCAATGTTTCGGTCCCCCACTGGGTGAAACTTCAGCGCGATGCCGCGGGCCTGCTTACGGGCTCGCGCTCGTCGGATGGAATCACTTTTGTACCTTTCGACGACCTGAACCTGGGAACGAGTGACACTGTGCAGATGAACGCGGCCGTCTACGTAGGTATAGCATTGTCAAGTAACAACCCGGACGAGACCTGCACAGCCGTATTCTCCGAGATCGACACGACCGGGATGGTCACAGGCGAGTGGCAGTCCGCAGACATCGGCATAGCAAGCAATGCTGCCGAGCCGATGTACGTAGCGATAGCCAACAGCACGGGAGCGCCGGCGGTGGTTTATCATGACAACCCCGATGCGACAACGATAGACACCTGGACAAAATGGGTGGTCCCGTTGCAGATGTTTGCGGATCAGGGCGTGAACCTGACAAATGTGGACAAGATATCCATCGGCTTTGGCGATCCCGGCGCGCCGGGACAGGCAGGCGGATCTGGCACCGTACACTTCGATGACATCGGCGTGGGCAGGTCGGCTCCGTAGCTTCGGTCGTGGCCGGACTATTGCGCCGAGGCGCTCGTTTGCAGGCTGGAGAAAACGATATCGGCGATCCTTTTGCGCACCGGCTTTGTCGCGCCCTCGTCGCGGGGATGGGCTCTGTTAGTCAGAATAATGACGAAGAGGCCGCTCGCCGGGTCGCAGACTATGGAAGTACCCGTATAGCCCGTGTGGCAGAACGCTCCCTCCGGCGCGTGATCACCTTTCACCCAGGAGTAGCTCGAATTGACGTCGAAACCAAAGGCGCGGCCGTGCGATTGCTCAGTGGTCAGCATCGCAACCGCTTCGGGACTGAGAATTCTTCTGTGTTTCCAGGCGCCGTCCTTGAGCAACATCCGGCAATATATCGACAGATCGTAGACGTTAGAGAATAGCCCCGCATTGCCGGATTTGCCGTCCATCAATCTCGCCAATGGATCGTGAACTGTGCCTCGCAGCAATTGCCCATCTACAATCTCAGTGGCGGCAATATCCTGCTCCCAGGAATCAGGAGGATTGTAAGCTGTGTTCTTCATCCCAAGCGGGGCGTAAATATTGCGCCTGCTAAAATCGGCAATGTCCTTGCCGCTGACTACCTCGACAATCCTCGCCAACGTGATATAACCCAGGCAACTGTAGCGGAACTTCTCTCCGGGTACACTCGCGGCCTGGAATCCGCATATTTTCTCGATGAGCTCATCAGGACAGGGACTGCCAAATTGCTCCTTCAAAGCATTCGCATTCGTATAGGCCGGCAACCCCGAAGTGTGGGTAAGCAGATGCTTGATTTGTGTCATCTCCTTGCCGTTGCACCCAAAAGCAGGCAGATATTCACTCACGTAGTCGTCCAGCTCTATCGCTCCGCGGTCGCTGAGAATCAATATTGAGGTCGCTGTGGCAATTGGTTTGGTCATGGACGCTAAATCGAAGATTGTCTCTCTGTCGATCGGCTCGGCAAAAGGCTCGATCACTTCCCGGCCAAAGGCCTCCCAGTACAGAATATCATCCCGTCTGCCCACGAGAACCACGGCGCCGGGGAAGCTGCCCTTCTCGATTTCCTCGGCGACAACCGGGCCAATCTCGCTGAAATACTGCTCGCTATGCACGCGCTGGGCCGGTTGGCATCCCAGCACAAGACATGACAGCAGCATTGGAATCGCTGTAAACGTTTGCCTTGGTTTCATATCAGTTCTTCCCATGATGCCCCTAAAGGAAATTCATACCTGCGATAAATGTTAGCACAAACAGCAGGCATTGTCACCGCGTTTCTTACGTTGGCGATTGTTTTGGCGTCAAAAGTCGTTTACAGTATTAGCTGCAATCGAGAACGCTCCGATCCCGGAGAGTTCCGTGCGTGATTCTTCGATGAGTTAGAGGAGCAATAGCCTATGCTTGCAGGACATACCAAAGCAACATGCATAATCCTGAGTCTTGTCGCAACGTTTTCAAATTGCCAAGGCGCAGTCCGGACTGGATTAGATCGTGTGGACGCATACAGTGAAATCTTCCGAGGCAAACGACTGGGCATCATAACCAACCACACTGCCTACGACAGTGACGGCACATACATTGTTGATACGTTCAAGGACATGTCCAGCGTGACGGTTGCCGCCCTTTTCAGCCCTGAGCACGGTCTGTGGGGCGCCGAGCAGGCGGGCAGGAAAACCGACAGCCAGGTGCATCCGGCTTATCGTTTGCCTATTCACAGCCTGTATGGAAAGACGCGAAAACCCACACCCGATATGCTGCGAGACATAGACGTTCTGGTCTTCGACATTCAGGACATCGGCGCCAGATTCTACACATACGTTTATACAATGTCACTGTCAATGGAAGCGGCCGCGGAAAACGGCAAACGTTTCGTCGTCCTGGATCGTCCTAACCCGATAACCGGCCATCACGTCCGGGGCAGCATCCTCGAGGCGCCACTGGCCAGCTTCGTTGGACTGTACCCGATCCCCGTCAGACACGGCATGACAGCGGGTGAACTGGCGAACATGTTTAACGAACAAGGCTGGCTCGCCGGTCGCGTCAAGGCCGACCTCGTCGTGATCCCCATGAAAGGCTGGCGCCGCGGCATGTGGTACGACCAGACCGCCCTGCGTTTCATAAAGCCCTCACCGAATATGCCCGACCTCGAAACCGCAGCAATCTATCCGGGCCTGTGCCTCTTGGAAGGGACGAATGTCTCCGAAGCCAGAGGGACGGATAAGCCGTTCAGGCAATTCGGCGCCCCCTGGATCGATTCGAAACGCCTGGCCGATCGGCTCAACAAGCTGAACCTGCCGGCAATGCGCTTCGAGCCGATTCAGTTCACACCTGCAAGTTCGAAATATAAGGGCCAGGCATGCAACGGCGTCCGAATCATCGCCACAAACAGAGACCGGCTTGAACCATATTACAGCGGTATTCAAATCGTCAATGAGATTTACCGGATGTACCCCGACAAATTCGAATGGAAAATCGGACACTTCGATCGCTTGTGCGGAACCCCCAAGGTTCGCCAGGCTATTTCAAGCGGTGCATCCCTGAAAAAGCTGCGCGAAGAATGGCAGGTTGAACTGGAAGCTTTTCAAAGGATTCGAGACAAGTATCTCATCTACCCCGACTGAAGAGACTGCCACCGGCCAGAGCCTACCTCTTGCCACCGAGCCGTTCGATAGCCAAAGCAACAGGCGAGGGAACCTCCCGGCCCTGCCGCTGGCCAGCTTGCACCTCTTCCATCGCCTTGTGCAAAGCGATACAGGCCTGCTCGTAACTAGACCCGGTCTCTTGAGCGATCAAGCGCGATCCCCGGTCGATGAGTTTCTTGTTACTGGGTGAGAGCCAGACCATCGCATTGCCAATGACACGATCCATGCGAACCATCGTCGCGGTCGAGAGCGTGTTCAGAATGAGTTTAACGGCAAGATGATGCCACAACTGCAAAGGCGAATCGGCAAGATCGCAGGGAAACTGGAATGTCTCGTCAGTGCCGGTCTCAGCCCTCTCTGCGCCGACGATCAGGACAGCCGTTTTTTTATACGCCCCGCCGAAGCTCTCAAGGGCCGCCTTTATCAGATGGCCCGTCTCGCCCCGAGCCGCCACTACAACCAGCGCCGAGTCGGGCGCGTCGCTGCGCGAAGGATCGGCCTCGTTGCCTATCATAAATTTGTATATCTCGCAATTGTCAAGCTTTGGTGGATTCGCCATGACGGCGGCCGGTGCGTTCAATTTCTTGTATACCTCGTCCCCCCAGTCCAAGCCTCGCGGCTGGCGCTGCAGGAGCGAGTGCCAGGCTTGCTCTGTGGGACCGAACGGGTCTTTCACGAAGGCCCAGGAACGCGGCGAGAGATTGTCCCCGCGTTTTCGAAAGGCGGGCAGCATGAATGTCGGAGACCGCTCTGTCGTATCGGTCAACACGTCCAACGAGAACGAATCCGCCGCGTAAGTCACCAGCCCTTGCCTGCGATAAATGCTCTCTTCAAATGCCGTCGCGCGAGCGAGCGTATCGACCGACTCGGAACTTGAAAGCTGCGCAAGCAGTTCAGACAATAGTCTAGGATAATCGCCAGGTTCGTACCACTTGATTCCCAATTTCGCTGCACGCGCAGACGATAATCGCTCCCGCAGAAAGCGCACCAAGGCCATCTCAAGGGCGCTGCCGACGACAAACAATTCCGCCGTCGTGGCCTGCATCCTTGTCGAGCCTGTGATAGCCATCGGTCCTGTTGTCAAATCGAGCTTGGTGATACGCGGCTCTTCGATCACCTGCCGCGAACGTTCGACGTGACGGCGCAGCAATTGCGTCGGATTGTTGTAGACAAAGAACACCTTCGCCCCGGCATCGAGCCCTTCCCAGGCCGTGCCTATCACAAAAGGCGTCTCGCCACCCTCGGTAATTGCGACGACAACGTCGCCCGGGCCCACGCCTCGCTCGGCGAGCTGGTATCTCCCGAAGTCGGAGAAATCTTCGTACCCCTCGACCGATTTGATCAAAGCAAAATCCCCCCCCGCCATCACACTAAAGACGCTGTCCGCCAGATTAGGACACACCTCGCCAAATGTGCGCCAACACCGCCGCCAGGCCGCTTCGAGAAGAATGCTCAACCGCCCCGTCGCCCCGCAACCGGTAAAGAAGATCCGCCTGCCCGTATTCAAGGCTTCGCCAAACGCCTCGGTGAGCCGTCGGTACGAATCCTGTTTTAGCACCTTCTCCATCGCCGCCAGGATATCGTCATCAACTGACTGCAATAGCCGAATCGCCGCCGGCAGGTCGACCGCCGCGGTCTGCGAAAGCCTCCTGGTCTTGGGATGAGACGACTCTGTCAACAATTCGCCCAACCGAAACGCCCCTTCTCGATTCAAGAATTCTTCGGCTCTCTTCGTTGCGTTCGACATTGCAGTTCCCTGACATACCGATGTGATCCGACGCTCATATTTGTCAGAACAAAAGCACGGGAGGACGGAGAAGTTGACGTCCGACCATTCTTTGGCCGCGCGCCTTTTCTTTTGTCATTCCATGACCCCGTACTTACGAAACAGTTCGACTACTTTCTCATGGCTTCCATCTCGGGCCAAAGACAATGGTGTGTTCCCATCATTGTCTCGAACACCTGCATCGGCACGACTCACAAGAAGCAGCTCGGCCACATACAAGTCGCCGTCCGAGGCTGAGAAATGGAGGGCTGTCCAGCCCGATTCGGTTTTTGCGTTGATTTCACTTCTCTTTTCAACAAGAAGGCCAACTACACCTTCACGTGCAACCGTTCTCCGGGAACGGACTGCGAAGTGAAGAGGTGTCTGTCCCCGCGGGCCCTTTGCATTAACGTCACCACCCTTGGTAATTAGAAACTCAGCCAGATATCTCTGCCCTTGATAAGCCGCCCCGTGCAATGGTGTCATGCCGCTTTCGTTCTTCGCATTGACATCAGCGCCGTTGTTCACCAGCAGTTCCACTACTTCCTTTTCGTTAGGCCCGCGCCGGGACACATGAACTCCGCCACACGCAAAAGCATGGTGCAATGGCGTGCTGCCAGCTACGTCCCGTACGTTGACGTCAGCACCTTTAGAGACAAGTAGTTTCACCAGATCCTTCTGGCACGAAAACGCTGCCTGGTGCAGAGGGCTCCAGTCAAGGAAGTGGCTCTTCGCATCAACATCGGCACCTCTGGAGATCAGCAACTCGGCCACATCTATGTGACGGCCTTTGACCGCATCGTGAAGAGGTCTCCCAGAACCTTTGGTGTTTACATCAGCACCTTTGGCAATCAGAAACTCCGCCATGTCTCTGTGTCCATTGTGAGCGGCCTCACATAACGGCGTCGTCGAATGGCTCCACATACCTTCGACATCCGCACCCTTGGCGATCAGAAGTTCGGCCACAGCGATGTGGCCGTGACGGGCAGCACAGTGCAGCGGTGTGTGGTAGGGGTACCGGATTGTATCTATATCGGCGCCCTCGGAAATGAGCGACCGGACTCTTTGAATGTTGCCGGTCGCTGCTGCTTCGTGGAGTGTTAATTCCTTTTTGTCCTCGCACCCGACGGCAAAAAACATGAGGGCCAAAATTGAACAGAGCGACGTTATCCGTTTCATCGTTGGTCTCCCTATCAGCGGAATGACAATCTTCCCGCTTCCAGTTACCCCACCATTGTACCAGTTGCCCGCTATGTTTCAACCTTCACTTTGGCTTTTGCTGACCTTCTTGACGTTTTATTGTGCTTTGAGATCGGCATGTATATAATCCCTTGGCTGACAATTGGCGCCAAAGAGAACAATTAGAAGACAAGGATTGTGAAATAAGTGAGTGGGCAGATCGCAGAAAACGCAAGCAAGGGCACAATGCGGATCGTCGGGCTTATGTCGGGAACATCGGCTGATGGCGTTGATGTCGCCATCGTCGATATCGCTGAGCGAGAGGTTCAATTGCGGGCTTTCGAGATGTTTTCATACCCGCTTGCTCTGCGCGGGGAAATCCTCCGTCTCTGCCGGCCTGAATCGGCCCGGCTGGATAATATCTGCCACTACAATTTCGTTTTGGGAGAAGTTTTTGCCGATGCAATCGTCAAGCTATGTTCCAAGAGCGGGATTTCTCTCGGCTCAATCGACCTGATCGGCTCGCACGGCCAGACTATATATCACAGCCCGCGCCAACGGCGCCACGGTCGCAAGGCAATACGTTCCACTCTGCAGATCGGCGAGCCTTCCGTAATCGCTCAGCGCACCGGCATCACGACAGTTGCGGATTTCAGACCTCGCGACATTGCCGCCGGAGGCGAAGGTGCCCCGCTGGTGCCGTACGCCGATCATGTTCTGTTTAGCCACGATCGATTGGTTCGCACGGTACAGAATATCGGCGGGATTGCAAACGTCACCTTCCTGCCGGGCGGCTGTAAGTCGGATGAGATTCTCGCCTTCGACACGGGACCGGGTAACATGGTAGTAGACGGCATGATCCGGCTGGCCACGGACGGCAAGCAGAATTTCGACCGGGGCGGCAAGATGGCCGCACGAGGTATCGTTGACAATAAGCTGCTCGGCGAAATGCTCCAACATCCATTCTTGCGGCGTCGCCCGCCAAAATCGACCGGCCGTGAAGAGTTCGGCGCTGCATTCGCCGAGCGGATCCGCCGGCGCGCCGTCAAGAAAGGACTGCCGGATACCGATATCGTTGCGACTGTGACGGCTCTTACGGCCCAGAGTATCGCGCAGGCATATCGTCAGTTTCTACCGGTGATGCCGGACGAGATGATCTTGTGCGGCGGTGGGGCTCATAATAGCACGCTGGTTGAAATGTTGCGTGGCGAGCTTGCGGACGTTAAGATGCTCTCGACCGGCGACTTCGGCATCAGTGTCGACGCCAAAGAAGCGGTTTCGTTTGCAATTCTGGCCTGGGCGACGATAAAGGGGATGGCGAACAACGTACCCGGGGCCACCGGGGCCAGTCAACCGGTTGTTTTGGGCAAGATAGTACCTGCATGACAAGAAGACGCAAAATCCTGCCGACAACCGAAAAACGCAACCGCGCCAGCGAGAACATCGATCAACTCTCGACACAAGAGATCGTCGATCTCATCGGCGCCGAAGATGCGGGAGTCCCCGAGGCGGTGGCCCGACAGCGCAGGCAGATCGCCGCAGCGATTGACGTGATTGTGTCACGTTTCAAGGAAGGCGGGCGGCTGTTCTATGTGGGAGCAGGTACGAGCGGCCGGTTGGGGGTGTTAGACGCCGCAGAGTGCCCCCCTACCTTCGGGGTATCGCCTTCGCTCGTGCAGGGCATTATCGCGGGCGGGCGCGGCGCGTTGGTTCGATCGGCTGAAGGAGCTGAAGATTACCCGGAGGATGGTGTGGCGGCGATAGAAAAGCGGAAGATTCGGTCAAGGGACATCGTGGTCGCCCTCGCCGCGTGCGGCATGACACCGTTTGTGCATGGCGCTCTCAAGCAGGCGCTAAAGATAGGAGCGGCAACCATTTTTGTCACTTGCGCGCCGGAAGCCGTCGAGCATATTCCGGCTGAAATCATCATCAATCCGGTCGTCGGCCCTGAAGTTGTCACCGGCTCGACCCGAATGAAAGCCGGGACCGCGACAAAGCTCGTGCTCAACACACTCACCACGGGGGCAATGATCAGATTGGGTAAGGTGTATGGCAATCTCATGGTGGACCTGAAAGCAACGAATGAGAAACTGAGAGACCGCTCGATCCGAATTGTAATGGAGATGACCGATCTCAGCCGGCCCCGCGCGAGGAAGTTGCTCGCCCGCGCGGAAGGAAGAGTCAAGGCGGCAATTGTGATGCACTTTCGCCGGACGGATTTGACCGGCGCTCTGATGATCCTCGACGAATGCGATCAATTCCTGCGCAATGCAATTGAGGAGAGGCCGTGAACAGCATTCTCGCTCAGGCACCAGGACTAAGCGGACTCGACTGGGGCATTGTCGGCGTCGCCGCGGCGCTGCTGTTTGTCATCTCATATGTCTTCGGACGCAAGGAAAGGGATACGGACGATTTCTTCCTCGGGGGACGGCGCGTTCCGCCTATCGTGGCGTGTTTGTCGTTTGTCGCAACTGAGATCAGTGCACTGACGATTGTCGGCATCCCGCACATCGCCTTCACCGATAACTGGCGATGGCTGCAGTTTCTTGTTGGATTGGCTCTCGCCCGGCTCGTCGTGGCGTTCCTTTTTATTCCCGCATTCTACAAGTACGACTGCACCAGCATCTATCAGTTCCTTGGTCACCGCTTCGGGCCGGCGACTCAGTACACCGGCTCGATCTACTTTTTCATTACACGTCTCCTGGCTTCGGGCGTTCGTCTTTATGCAACGTGTATGGCCATCGGTGTCATCATGGGTTGGCCGCTGATGGCAACTGTAACGTTGTTCACCATTGTCAGCATCGCCTTTATCGGCTTTGGCGGCATCAAGGCAGTTGTCTGGGCCGGAGCCTACCAGGCCATTTTCTTCGTTGTTGCCGGCATTGCGGTCGCCGGCTATCTCATTGGGCACATTGACGGCGGCCTGACAGCGGCCCTGCAAACCGCACACGACGCCGGGCGGCTGAGCACGTTCAACTTCAAGTTAGACTTGAAAGACGCCTCCACTTTCTGGGCGTGGTTGCCCAGCGGGTTCTTTATTGGGCTGGTCTCTTTTGGAACCGACCAGGAGATGGTTCAGAGGTTGCTCACCGTCAAGACTAGAAAAAGCAGTCAGAAAACCATCATCTCCACCATAATTACCGTCTGGCCCGTTTACTGGCTCTATCTTCTCATCGGCACGCTGCTCTACATCTTCTACCAGCAGAACCCTTCGCTCGTTCTGCCTGAGGAACTCAAAGAAATCCTGCCACATTTCACAACGGAGGTTTTGCCGGCCGGCCTTAAAGGTCTGGTGCTGGGGGCAATCTTCATGGCCAGCGTTGATTCGCCGCTCAGCTCGCTTACGTCTTCATTTGTGACCGACATTTATCGTCCACTATTTCACAAAGGGGGATCGGAAAGGCACTATCTGCTTGTGTCCAGAATAGGTGTGCTCGCGTTCGGCCTGGTCCTTGCTGGGATCGCGGTAGCATGCGCTCCTGTGGAGAACATCCTGTGGTTTGCCTTCCAGATACTATCGATCACAGGAGGTCCCATGCTCGGCATCTTCCTGCTCGGCTTGCTCACACGGCATAAAGCCAACCTCACAAACATCCCGGCGATGCTCATAAGCACGGGTGTCTGTTTGACGATGTTGATCCTGATAAAACTGAGACCGGACATACTCGACCTCGCCTGGAGCTGGTTGGTCGTCATCGGAACCGTCATTACGTTCGTGCTGGGATTGTCCTTTGGTTCGGGCGATTGCGAAGCCCGGAACCACCAAACAAAACCTGAACGTTGATCGGCTCATTCTCCTGAAGTTGTTCTACTCCTTCGGGAATCTTGATCAGTGCCTCCGCATTCGCCTGGGATCTAAGGCGACTGCCCCTTTCGATGGGACTAACGAACAACTGCCCGGCGTTTTCCTCAATCGTCGCATATAAGAACTGTGTCCAGTCCTTCTGCCCGCTCACCGTTTTGGTGAGTGTCGCTGTCTTGTGCTCAAAAGGTTCCGGCCGTCTGCCCGACAGATGAAACAAACCGCACAGGGCAATCTGCATGAAAGCCATTTCGTTCGAGGGCGGGCCGCCGGGAAGGCAGAACACGGTCTTGTCATTCACAAGAATCAGCGCCACGGCCTTGCCTGGTCCAATTCTAACGCGATGGAAGATAATCTCTCCACCCATGTCCTCGAATACTCTGACGGTTAAGTCTCGATCGCTCTTCCAGGCGCCACCGCTGGTGAGCAGAACATCGACGCGTTCGAACATGCCCTCGGCAGTTCTCGATAGATCCTCTATCC
>JADHXR010000165.1 GCA_016782865.1 Phycisphaerae bacterium | reverse complement strand
CATTTCCTTGACATTTTTCAAATTGAAATAGCCTGAGTCTAAAAGTGGTTTCAAATCGATTACAGCCATTTTTTCTTATAACCTGATGTTATCCAAACAGTTACAACGTTTTCCAAATCAAACAACCGGACAGTAGTGTTGTCATGCCATCTTCTCTGATGAACTCAAGCATTTCTCCGCAGGAGCGGGATTCTTTGCCTGCGGTGGATGGATAGAAACAGTGGAACCGTTTAGATAACCTCCAAATAGCCCCAATTTCGTCCGTCGGCGACTACAACGGTTTACAACTCAGATGCCCGTTATCTCCCGATTTTGGGAAAATTCTGATTCCCTAAGTGCTGTAATATCAAATACTTAAGAGGGTCTTGGAAATCGTGCAACGTATTCAATGCACGTGGTCCGCAGTTCCTGACTGCAATCGCTGACGATTCTGTACAATGATTTCAGACGAGCCTGCCAGACAAAGGTGGTATCAGTCCTCGATCAGAGTGATGTCCTCGGCCGGTTTCTTGTATTTCTTGTCCGCGATATACGACTTTGTATCATCCACCATCTTCTGCGTGATAGTGTAATTATAGGTGCGGTAATCCTTCACCGTGATCTCTCCGGCCCGGAAGAAGCCCCACTTTTCAAAAAAGTCCCTCAGATCCAGCTTGGCCACATCGCAGCAGATCTTCACGAACTCAAACTGGTTTCGAATCGAGTCGTCCCCGCGACCTGCATCCGGGCGACGTCGCATCTGCTCCATTACGTCGGCATAGAAATCCGGCCTGCCGTTTCGCGAAAAATAGAGATGGAGCTGCCAAAAAGGAACCAGGCGGTCGAATACATTCTTGCATTCGAGGAAGGACTTCTTAGGACTCGCTTCGATGATGTTCTTGCGCGCAGAAGCGTAATTCTTCTGGGCCCTAAGGCGGCTCCTGTTGCCCATGCCGGTGACTGTGTACATCGAGAAGATATTGCAGCTTACCTCCGTCATACCGCCCCAGGTCATCTGCGGGCGCATTTGCAGCACGTGTCCGGTCTCGTGGCTGAAACCCCAGCATGGATCGCCGGTAATGACCACGTTCGGGTCGGCCACCATGCGCATAGTGCCCTTGTTGCCAAGGTACGCCACGCCGTCGCTGTCGCGGAACATGTAGTAATTGAAGTTCACGCGCGCCAAGATGCGATTTCTGGGCACCTTCTTGTACTTCACCAATCCCATCAACGTGTAATGATGATTCAGCAGCGCATCGTAGTTATTGACCAGCTCCACGCCCTTGCCGCGGGTGTAAACGTTAAACCACTCCACCGGATAGGCAACCTGGATGTGCTTGCCGCGAGCGTCCATGATGGGGCTAACCGCCTGATCCAACAAGCGGTTCCAATCGGCGTTTGTGTGCTTCGAGATGTCGAAGAATCCATTGACTTTGCCCGTTGGAAAGTGGACGGCTATTTTGGGCGCCTTTTCGGCGTGGTCGTCGAAGTAGCTCACGTAAACATTGCCGCCCTTCTTCACATCAATCACATTCACACCCTCCTCGAGCGCGATCCGCTGCTTATGCAGACCCCATCCGTTAGGATCTTTTGCAGGCTTGATTCCTTTGGCGGGCTTGCGCATCCAGTCCGGAATCAGCAGCGAGAGTTTCTTGCCCCCGGTAGTTCCCACAAACACCACGTTCTCACCCGGTTCCAGGCACATGCCGGTAATGTTTTCGTAGCGGCTGAAGCCGTCGCCCAACTTCAGGGTGCGACCCAATTCGCGTGGCGAAGGGTATGCCTCATAGCTGGTCGCACGGTATGTCTTGTCATATGTTCCGTTCAGCATCCCGGCAGCCACCGTCTCGAGCAAATCACTCTTAAAGCCGGCAAGGTCTTTCAACTTCACGCTCGTCTTCAACTGCTTGCAGGTTGAATCGGTAAAGAACGTCATATCGGCCTTTAGAGACTCAACATCGCTCGCGGCGACACAAGGAATCAGCAACCATAGCGATAATGAGACAGATACAATGAGTTTCTTCATATGTCGGATACCTCGAATTGAAACTAGTTGCTGGTTACTGTGGCGTCCATCCAAAACGCGCGGATTACCTGGTGAACTTCATCTTCCACTCCACCGTTTTGGTTGCCGACGGAACGATACGGACCCTGGCTATTTCTTTTAGGCTGGTTATCTCTGCTTTCACCCCGTCAACTTCAGCACTTTCGAGACGGTACCCGTCCGGGAGATGAACCGTCATAACATAGGGATCGTCAATGATCACAGCGCTTTTGCCGGAGAGGATTTTCGCGTCTGCGTTCCATGCTTCATCGAGCAGGCTGACGCCGCCTTGCGAGAGATGGCGCGTGGTCGAGATCACCCACGGGTGCGAGCGAGCCTCGCGGATGGCGAAGACATCCATTCCGGTATTCTCGTCCATCGCGGGAGCGGTGAACGAGCCCTTGAATTTCCCAGAGAACTTCTGGTTCCAGAACTCGAAGACCAGATACTC
Organism: Phycisphaerae bacterium; assembly: GCA_016782865.1. Lineage (GTDB taxonomy): Bacteria > Planctomycetota > Phycisphaerae > Sedimentisphaerales > Anaerobacaceae > SG8-4. The sequence goes on along the minus strand of JADHXR010000165.1, from coordinate 14,081 downwards.
GCGGTCCGCTGGGAGGCCCAGGTCCGCGAACTTTACCTCCTGCTGTTGCGCGCCCTTGAAATGATACACATGCTTGTCCTTCTCTTTCTGGCCCCACTGGATCCGCGCCAGCACGGACCAGTGGTCGAAGGGACGGTCAATCTCCTGCAGCCACCACGGAACCGGACGACGCTCGCAGCTGTAGAGTTGTCCGGGCACGGTAAACAGGACGGGCGCACTGCGCTTCATGCCCTCTATGTTCCGATCATCCTGGTAAACCTCCAACTTGTCGCTGAGCATGAGCACGCCGCCTGCCATCGCGCAAATCGCAGGGCGGATGATGGTTCGGGCCGGCACGGGCGCCTCCGCAGCGAAGACCGGCATCATGGCATTCGTATCCATGAGCCATTCCCCCAATACATCACAATGGTCGGGGTCGCCCCGCCAGACCACGCCTTCGGTGAAGTTGTATTGTGCCAGAGTACGCGGCTGGAACCCGTCGTTGCTCAGCCTGCCGCCGTCCACCAACCCGATCACATGCTTGGCGTTCCCGACGGTGTGGCAGGCGAGTACATAGACATCCGGCCCCAATTCTTCGCGGGCAACAATGTCCCACTTGCGCAGCGACTGCTCCGGAGTGGTGGGATTGTCCTCGAAGAACTCGGCACATTCGGCGTTTTGGTATGCACGAAGCAGATCCCCGGTTCCGTCGATTTTCACATAGTCCCAGCCTTGCTCCTTCAGCCCGCTGTAGAGCTTGCGGACCATATTGTCGACCGCCTCCTCATTGGTCATGTTGAGCACATGGAACCCGCGATGGGTGAAGAGCGATCCGTCAGGTTTATGCACGAACCAGTTCGGATGCTCCTTGGCGATGTCGGTGACGTGCGGATCGCTGGGGCGGTGGATGCGATGCACCCAGATGCCGGGCTTCATTCCGGCTTCGCGGATGACCTTAATAGCGTACTTCCAGCCGTCCGGATATTTGTTCTTGTCCCAATTCAACCAGTTCTCAGGACAACTGCCGTTGCCCTGCTGATAGCAGTTGTCGAATTGCATGTAGTCATAGCCAAAATCGGGAAGGTGCTTTTCGACAAACACCGCCAGCATCGCGTCCAGCGTCTCCTGCGTAAAGCCTCCACGGTACGACCACCACGTGCAGTAGCCCGTAACCGAACCCTTCCACACCTTGTATGTCCACGGCGTGAAGTGCTCCAGGTCCTTGTGCTTCTGGTAAAACCGGGGGCGAAACACCAGTTCTAAGGTTGATCCACGGCTCTCCCAGGAGAAAACATTCCGGCTTTTTCCAGCGAGCTTAGGTTGGATGCGCGTCGCACGGTCGGCAGGGCCAATCCACACCCAGTCCCACCGGCGGTCATAAACTGCGTTGTTACGAAGGTTGCGGCTCAGTCCTACACTGTTGCGAACATACGCGAAGCGATTCTGGGCTTCGCTTTGAGTTTCAGCAGGGAATGCCTCCTCGCTGCCTATGACCGTGCCCTTCAAAATCAATCTCACGCCTTCTTGCTGCTTGGCTGCACTGAACTTCAACCGCTGCTCCACCTTCTCGCCGAGGGTCTCGGCAGCTTCAAACTTAACAGCAAGTCCTTCAACTTTGTTTCCGCCCACGTCTTCGACGGCAATGGTGGCGTCAAGGATTGTGACGCCGTGATATCGTAGTTCAAGTCGTCCTTGCTCGGCGTTCCATTCGACTTCGGCAGGAGCGTTCGCCGGTGGCTCAACTCCTTCCGCTACGACGGCCCAAGATGGCCAAGCCAGCATAGCGATGATTCCTAACACATAAAATCGTTTCATGTAAGCTCCTGTCATCATGTCATCAACTCCCATGCCTGACCAGCATTCTCTGCAAAGACATAGGTCATTTATTCGAATTCTTAATCCGGCCTTCCGTATCTGTGGGCAACGCGCCAACCTTCTCCTGTATGGTAACAGTTGACCTGAGCCCATTGCAAGTGGCACCGTCAAACGCATACCAGTGCGTCGTAGTGGCGTAGTCGATCTTGCGTTTCGGTTGCCAGTGGAACAGTTCCATATCGAACTTGAAGCGGGTCTTGAATGGGATGCGGTCATGGACTCTGCCCCGGACATTCGTAGTATGGCCGATGCCCCAGTTACCCTTGGCAATGGGTTGGGCGTGGAACGGCGCCTCGAAAGGATGGGTATGGTTGAAAGCGTAGCCGAAGTAGTCCTCCGACCCCGTGCCGAAGTGCGAGGGGAAGGATTCTCCGTCCACCCAAATTTGCTCATCGCCTTCGCCCCACCACGGACCGATCCAGCGCTGGTCGCCCCAATCGATCCGGGGACGATTATAGAGTGACAGCGAATCACCCACATAGACCCCTTGGCCGTCAATGGTGATAAAGTTCCACACTTCCATGTTCTCCAGATCAGCACCGACGAATTCCTTCTGGTTCTGGCCTCGCCAGGCCGTGTGGAAGTACATCGTCCGGTCCGTCCATCGCCAATCGGCGATGCCGAGGTAATCGAACTGGACCTCCACCGACTCGGTGGTTCCGTGGTTTATGATACTCACCTCAGCCGATTCCTTGAACGGCATAGGCCACCAGCAGGTCATCCAACCGTCTTTGTCCACCATGCGCCACCAGGTCTTGTATGTATTGACGCCCAAGCCGGCGCCGAAAAACTCGCCGACGGGCGCCCAGACGGTCTGTTTGCCGTCGAAGGCGGCCGCGATGACGGTCGAGCGCATCGCCTGCGCGATATCCCCGGCACTGATCTTCAGTCGAACCGCGGCAATAGCACCTTGGCCGTTGACTTTTCGTGTGAAGCCCTGCCCAGGCTTCAGCATTCGCTTGCCACCGGCCACCTTTCGCTGAAAGTCGAGGTGATGCTTCTGGGGTTGCAGCAGTGCCTGCCCGGTCTTGGCAACCAATTCCCGGTTGGATTCAAGATCTGATCCGGTCAGACTCTTAACATCGACTTCCTTGGGGTATTGCAGGTAATTGATGATGTAGAAAAGCGACTCGTTCGTGAACCCAGGCTTTTTCTTCGTGAAATCAGCCTTGGTGTTCGAACTTTCGAAGGTGACTTTGCAGTGCTTGGCAAAAGGAATCGGGAGATAGAGATTTCGCCCGCCTCCGCGGTTGGCGGCCAGTGGCGGGCCTGTGATCGCATCTCCTGCGACAAGTTGGTCGCCCGTCCCTTTGAAGATAGGCTCCTTGGCCTGATCGAGATATATGCGGATAGTCCCCGCGCCGCGATACTGGGTCTGCCACCACCTCGTTACGACGCCGGGCCCAGCCACATCCAACATGATCCATTCCTTGCGTCCCTCGACAAGGTCACAGCCGTAGAACTGGTCGAAGTCCCCCCCGGTGAACCAATCGGCCCTCTCCGGCGTGACGGAATGACGGTTATAGCTGCTGGCCTGCTTGCATACGAAAGCAGGCTCCGGGAACTCGGCGATCTGACGGCGGTCAATCATCTGCTCGAGAAGACTGCCAAGATCAATCCGATCGGCGTGGCTCGTCTGTGGAAAAAATGACAATGATCCTAAAACAATGCTCGCAGCAACTAACTGCGAGAGATTACGAGGCACAGAGAGACTTATCCAAGACATAGCAATTCCTGTTTCTTGTACGAGATCTACACATATTTATCATCCAGGTCATATTCACGCTACGATAATACTAAACGGTAGGGATGACAATTTCAAGTTGGCTTCCTCGGTCAAAATTAGTCTTAGCGGAGGCTGGTTCTTTCTGGTATACTGTCTGGGAGTAAATGTGGTTTGTTTATGGAGGTTTTTGTTATGAAGTCTTTGAAGCGTCGTGATTTTCTTAAGGGTGCTGTTGCTGCCTCGGCTGTTGGCGTTGCTCCTTTTAACATATTGAAGGCGGGTCCTTCGCCGAATGGCAAGCTCAATATTGCCGGGATCGGGATCGGGTCGCAGGGTTCGGGGAATCTGAGTTATCTTACGCGGAGCAATAATGTGATTGCTTTGTGCGATGTGGACCAGGAGCGGTTCGGCAAGTCTATCGCCAACAAGAAGGAACTGCAGGGGATCAAGCTGTGGAACGATTACCGGGTGATGTTCGATAAGATCGGCAAGGATATCGATGCGGTCTGTATTGCGACGCCGGAGCATAACCATTATACGATTTCGATGCATGCGATCAGGAACGGCAAGCATGTTTACTGTCAGAAGCCGTTGTGTCATACGGTGAATGAGGTGCGACTTTTGACGGAGGAGGCGAAAAAGTATCCGAAGGTGATTACGCAGATGGGGCATCAGGGTCATTCTTCACGGAGTTCTGCGATGCTGAGGGACTGGGGACTGGCTGAATCCGTCGGGCCGATACGGGAGGTGAATGCCTATTCGCGGAAGAACTACTGGATCGACAAGCCGCTGGTTAAAGGGAGTGTGATTCCGAAAACGCTGGACTGGGATCTGTATTTGAACCGGGCTGAGATGATACCGTTTAGTACGAGTTACATGAATCGGGAGTGGATCAGGTACAGTCACTTCAGCGGTGCGGTCGGGGATATGGCGGCACATATATTTGATCCGGCGTATTATGCGCTTGACTTGCGTATTCCTTTGAGCGTGCGTGCGGAGGTGAATACTCCGGCGTATCCGGGTTCGCTGCCGCGGAGCGGCGTGATTACATGGGAGTTCGGGGCGCGTGGCAAGAAGCCTCCTGTTACGATGCGGTACTATCTGGGGACGGACATCGAGTTTCCGTGGCCGAAGCATTTGGAGAAGAATCGGAAGGCGATAACGAGCGGTTCTGTTATGGTTGGTGAGAATGCTTCGATAATGGCGGGCAGCCATAGCCAGGGTGCACGGATTATTCCGGAGGCGGTGATGAAGGAGACGCTGCGGCCGGCGGAGAAGGCGTATCGGTGCAAGGGTAAGAGCCATTTCGATAACTGGACGCTGGCGATCAAAGACGAGGATAAGATTATGTCGCCGTTCGAGTATGCCGGGCCTTTGTCGGAGATTATTGTTCTGGGCGATATTGCACTGCTGCATTCGGGGAAAACGCTGCTGTGGGATTCGAAGAATTTGAAGATTACCAACGACGAGGCTGCGGATAAGAGCCTGTTCGTGCGGCGGATCGATCCTCGCGACGATATTAAGTGGTGTTAGTTCACAACGGGCGATCAGTTTTGTATGTGCCCGTATGGGCCGGGGTCGGTTGATTTGCCCTGGGGGCGTCTTGTTCCTTCAGTGTCGGTTGTCGGTGCGCAGTCGTCTGAGCCGGCATCGGTGCAGGGTTTGTCGGCTGGGTGCGAAGGCGCAGGGCATTGCAGTAGACTCCGCCCGAACTGGATCGTCCTCCTCAGTCTGATGTGGTGAATATGCCCACTCCAAGCACCCTGAAAAGTCCCCATTTTCGCTGGCGGGCGACTACAACTTCTACAACCCAAATGCCCGTTATCTCACAATTGTGAAAAAATTCTCAATCCGTAAGTGCTTTATTGACAAGCATTTGGCCACGCACTGAGAATGGTGTAACATGTTCAATGGCTGTATCTATTATCCACGCCTTGCAGTTTTCGCTGCTTCCAAGGTGGCCGATTCTTTATCATATTCACCTGGTTCAAGGAAGGCATTATCCTGCAAATCTATCATTCGTTCAATGGAGCTGCCGGATGCCTACCGCGGACCAGGCCGCAGATGTTCGATAAGATACCGCGTCATGAGCATTCGCAGGTGTATCGCCGTGCCGCGCCCTTCGCGGAGCCCATGGTCACGATTGGGATAGGCCATGTAGTCGAACTGCTTGCCCAGTTCGATGAGGCGATCTACCAGCCCTTCGGTAATCTGAAGATGGGTATTGGTCTCGCCCGTCCCGTGAATGATCAGCAGGTCCCCCTTCAGGCCCTTGGCGAAGTTGATCGGCGCGGACCGGCGGTATCCTTCCGGATTCACCTCGGGGGTCTCCATGTAAATCTCCTGGAACCACGCATTGTAGAGATGGGGCTGCGGCTTGGGCGCAACGGCGATCCCTACGTGATACACATCGGGCTTGCGGAACATCGCGTTGAGAGTGTTCGAGCCACCACCGCTCCAACCCCAGATGCCGACCCGGGACAAGTCGACGTAGGAACGCGCGCGGCCCAGTTCCTTCAGGGCCACCGCCTGCTCTTCGGTCGAGAGTGGGCCAAGGCTGCCGAACACTGCCCGGCGCCATGCCGCCCCCTTCGGCGCCGGCGTGCCCCGGTTGTCGAAGGAAACCACCAGATAGCCGAGGTCGGCGATCACGCGATGATAGTCGGCGTGGCTGCGTCCCCAGGCATCCAACACGGTCTGTCCGTGCGGTTCTCCGTACACATATACGAAAACGGGGTATTTTTGCGAAGAGTCGAAGTCGCGCGGTTTGATCATCCACGCGTCCACAATAACGCCGTCGCCGATTTTGAGCTGGAAGAACTCCGTTGGCTGAGAGATCAGCGATCCCATTTTCTTGCGCAGTTTCTTATTGTCTTCGAGCACGCGCACGACCCGGTGCTCGGGCAGTTGTACAAGTTCGGTGACGGGGGGAGTGTCGAAAGTCGAGTAGGTATGAAACGCCCACTTAGCATCAGGGGAGAAGTCGTAGTCATGGGTACCGGGCTGGTCCATGGGGGTGACTCGTTTGGGCTCTCCGGTTCCATCCAAACGTACACGGTACAGATACTTTTGAGTCGCATTGTCAGGTGAGGCGTAGTAGTAAAACCATCCTCTTGCTTCGTCCACTATGGCGCGTTCGATAATGTCGTACTGGCCGGGTGTCAGGAGATCCAGTTCCTTACCGTCGCGCGAGTAGACATAGGCGTGCCGCCAACCGTCTTTTTCGCTTAGAACAATGAATGCCTGGCCGTCGCGAATCCACGTAAGCCCGGCATTCTTGCCGTAGCTGGCGATGACCCATGCCGGATCGGATTCGTGGAAAATACGCCTGATGGCGCCGGTGCGGATATCGGCGATTAGAAACTCGCGCTCGTCTCGGAATCGGCTCAACTTTTCTACCAGCAGCTCATTCGAATTTCCAGCCCAACTAACCTGTCCCAGATAGAAACCCTCCGCCGGTTCGGGAATGGAGAGCCAGCGTATCTCGCTTCCCTGGTCATCGACGATGCCGACACGCAATGTAGAGATGATCTCGCCCACCCTCGCAAAGCGAACCTCTCCGACCTCGGGGTATGATGGATCGCCCGGGACCAGCGCCGACCTGAACCGCACGTCGGACTGGTCCGACTCCACGAAGGCAATCCGCTTGCCATCAGGACTCCAGACCGCCCGACCGTTCGAAATCGAACCGGGGACCGCGTTCTTGGTGAGTTGAATCGTCCGACCGCTGTGCTTGTCGCGCACATACAGGTTCCCTTGATCCGAGTAGAGGATGCTTTGACCGTCTGGGGAAATGTTGTCAGACCTGCCAGTATCCTCCTTCTTAGGTGAATCCAGCACCGTTCGTTTGACGCTGGCGACATCGTAACGTGCCAGCACCTTTTCGTCGGTCCCTGGAACTGGCTCCAAAACCGTGTAGCCCGAACTGTCGCCGAGCCAGTCTGCACGAAATCTCTTGGCTCGGAACTCCTCCCGATCGTAGATTGCACGTAGTCGTGACTCCGCTTCCTTGAAGAACACTTCTTTAGAGGTCTGACCATGAAGGTCAGGTACGGCGACGATGCCGAGAATGCAGACAAAACTGCAATACACAAAGAACATACTCGTTCTCATTAGATTACTTCCTTTCTTTTGCAGACCCCGCCACTTTGATCGTGTGGACTATACAGGCCTTTTGTTCTATTCTCCATTCCTCTGAGTCCTAAACCAACATCGGTGGATCCCAGGTCATCACTTAAGATTGCCTGTAGTATGTGGGCCACTGCAATCGATCCTCAGTACAGGCGTTCGCCGGCGCTCAGCGGCAGCCACGAGTCGGATCTGCATAACGGCGTCGGTCTTACGCTTCAAGGCATTTCGGCTTGCCCAGTCCGAGTACACCTGATGGTTATAATCCATGCGCCAGCGATTTGCAGCATATCTAACTTGATCAAAATGTCAAAGAAGTTTTCAGGTGAGCAGCTCATCTCTTGGCTTGCCGTTGAATGATTTAACATAGCAGGAAAAGAGATCTCATATTATTAATCTCGTAAGGGATGAATTACGTTCTGCAATGGCATATAATGGGGAACACGAATTTAATCTTACTTAATTTGTCAGGACAAGATCATGATTACAAGAAATCGAATCAGAACCGTATTGACCCTTGCCTCTGTCGCGATGGCGGCCCTCGTCCTTCCCGCTGCTTCCAAGGAGATTCCGGCTCAGTTAACCGATCCTAATTCAACACCGCCCGATCTCACTAAACCGGTCCAGGTGTACATTCTGGCGGGTCAATCCAACATGGTGGGGATGGGTAATATCAGCGGCGCCAGATGCCGCTACAATGGGATTTACCTTACCGCCGATCCTGCGGCACCCAAGGGGCCCATGTATATCCACCCTGTGGGCAACTACAAGATCGCCGCGCACGTTATCTATTTGTCGGCCGATCCGAAAGCGGGCCATGGTGCGACGGCCTCCATTTACAGGGGCGACTACGACCCGGCCACGGATTATGACAAGGTCGAACCGGCCAAAACCGAGACGCTTGCGCTGGGTGTTGTGAAGCAGTTGCTACCGACCATTGCAGGCCCGCATACAGTTGTGGTCAGAGGCTTCATTGAAGTTCCCGAGGCCGGCAACTACACCATCAACCCCGGCCATGCAGATAGTTCATACAACGTGACGGAGCTGGACGGCAAAGAGGTCTACCGCAAGGATGTCGGTGGCAAGGCTGTCAAGCAGAAGGTTGCACTCGAAGCAGGCAGGAGCTATCCAATCAAGATCATATACCTCAAGGGAGGGTCAACTGCTTTCTGGATGAGACAGGAGGATTTGCTGGGCAAAGGAGATCTGGAAATCGTCACGAAGCGCGATAAGAAGTTTCCACACCTGATCGATGACAAGGGCAACTGGACGGTGAGAAATGATGTATATTTTTATGAGGCAGAGCTTAGTTTCAGTGGAGGGTGGTTAACAGTCCCACCACGGCCGGGTAAGAACACAATAGGCCCTGAAGTGCAGTTCGGCCATATCATGGGCTATGCTCATGACGAACAGGTACTTATCATTAAGACATCTAATGGCAATCGAAGCTTGGGATTTGACTATCGCCCGCCCTCAAGCGGAAGGAACCAACCCGACAACGAGTGGGAGGGGAAGAGTTATCGTCTGATGATAGAAGGAGTTCGCAAGACTCTGGACAATATCAAAGACATCATCCCCGGCTATAAGGGCCAGGGCTGCGAGATTGCCGGATTCGCCTGGTGGCAGGGCCATAAGGACAGCTTTTCCGAGGAGCTGATCACGGAGTATGAGAAGAACCTCGTCAACCTGATCAACGATGTACGCAAGGAATTCAAGACGCGCAGGATGCCTGCCGTCGTCGCCACGGTCGGTTTCGGCGGACACAACATGGCTGATAAGTTCCTGAAGATCCTGGATGCGCAGATGGCGGTCGGCGACCCCAAGAAGCATCCGGAATTTGCCGGCGCCGTGGCCTCCGTGGACACCCGCGATTTCTGGCGGGAGGTCGATGAATCACCGATGAGCCAGGACTACCACTACAATCGCAATGCCGAGACGTATTTACTGGTCGGCGATGCCATGGGACGGGCGATGGTGAAGCTCCTCGGCGGAAAAGCGGAGCCTCTTCTGCAAGCCGCCAGGCCGAAACCCGTCGTGCAGCAGGCAAGTCCCGAACCGGCAGAGCAGGATCCGGCAGCGGCTCAGGCGGCACTGGCCCCGATCATTATGAATGGCATGGCACCAGGCTATAGCGCCAACCCCAGGTACAACGCGGCACTGTTGAGCGAGGCGAGCGGGGAGAAGCCGGCGCGAGTCTCACAGTTCTTGCGGGGCGCGATGTTCGGACTGACGGAGTTCTATCGCGCGGCCGGGGTGCACGACTATGACTGGCACACTTTCGGGCCGGACCTCAGGAACGTGAAATGGGAGTACTTCAGCTTTGACCCGCCGGAGACCATGCCCAAGGAGAAGGGTAACCGGTACCGCAAAGTAACCTATCCCGAAGGGATGGCGAACTGGTTCGCGCCCAAGTTCGATGCCAAAAAGGCGGGCTGGAAGAAAGGGCTGCCGCCTTTCGGTCAACTCGACGGCAAGCTGGAGCCGCTGAGCGAGAGTTGCACACAGGCAATCTGCGGGTGCGGCCAGCGGCCGAAGACTCTGTGGGAGAAGGAAGTACTAATGATACGAGGCGCCTTCGATATCCCGCCGCTCAAGGAAGGGCATCGCTACCGTCTCGTGGTCGGGGGCAGCGCCCACGTCAATGCCGGCGAGGGTTATGCGATCTACGTCAACGGCAAGCTGCTGGCGGAGTCGAAGGCGGGCGTCGGCAAGCGACAGGGCGCACAGCCCCGCGGCGGTTTTATCTACAACGACTTCCGCGACGAATTCCGGGGCGGCAAGGTGACTATCGCGGCCATCAGTTTCCTGAGATACAACCACCCCCGAATCAAGCCGTACCCCCCTAAGGGACATCTTACCCTATGGATGGAAGAGGCGAAGATCCCGCCGCTGGATCGTGCGGAAAGCCGGTGACAGGCCATGGCAGCCCGCTTGCTGCAGATGAAATTCCGGAAGGCAATTTGAAGTCAATGTTACATTAATAAAAGACAATAGAGTTATGAACATTGAATGGGAAATGTCAGTTAACATGATGAAAGGTAAGGAAATTATGAACGGGAAAAAGTCGCTTGTTACGTTATGTCTTCTGGTATTAGTGATAATGTCAACATCTAATAGTCTTGCTGCAAAAAAGACAAATACACCAATGTCGCTGAATCCTACCGGCCAGAAACTTCTGGTCGAATACACCGCGATGCTCACAAGGTTGCAAACGGAGATCAAAAAGGCCGTGCCGGCAGTTGACGAGCAGAAAAAATCCGCCTATTCGAAAGCCCGTGAGGCCGAAAAGACTGCGGAGGTGGAGTTGAAAGCGGCCCAGGAGCGTCTGGGTGAGGTCGCAACGGCACAAGCCTTGGTGGCTCACGCGAAGGGCAAGTGGATCGGCGGCGCCGACAAGGGCATCGCAGAGGCGAAGGAGATGCTGAAGAAAGCCACCACGGAAGCCGAACGCAACGCGGCGCAGGAAGAACTGGCCAAATGGCAGGAAAATCGGGAGGCTGGCATCAAAGCACTCAAGGAGCGTCAGGAAGCATTGGACAAAGCCAAACTTGAAGAGCCGAAGTTGATCAAGCAACTTGAGTCAGCCAAGAAAAAGCTGGCCAATGCCAAGGCCGAGGCGATGAAAGCGGCCAACGAACTCGGTATGAATGCTTTCCTTGCCGGAAGCAAGCTTGACGCCAAACTTGCGCAATGCCAGATCATGGCAGAAGCTACACCTCGTGGCCTGGCAGAATTCGCCCAGCAAGGCGAGGCTCAGGAGGCGCTGATCCAGAGACTCCTGGCCGATGATGATCTGATGATCCAGATGGCTGTCGCAGGTGGCGCCAAAGGCGGCAAGTACGGCCAGGCAATGAAGACCTACGCCGACATCCAGAATCTCAGCAATAAGGCAAAGAGCGGCCTCCTGCAGCGGCTGGCGCTGGGCATCAGCCTGGAGCACGCAATGCCGATCACACAGCGCAACGCCGAGGCCAGAACCGATGCTCCGGTGACCGTAGATCCGGTGAAGCGGTACCTCCACTTCGAGAAGGCATACCTGGGCGGCGAGCTCGATCCGGGCTTCAAGGATCTGAGCGTATGGGACTACCGGATGGTCGTTAACGGCGAAGAGCCGGATGAGATTCTCACCTGGGGCCGCGAAATGCTCGGCAACTATCACCCCGACCATATCTCCACAAACGACTATCGCTGGCGTTATGTCGCGGCCGTCAGGACCGATATCAGGTACGGTTCGCAGGACAACAAATACGACAAGCCCGAGCTGCAGTTTTTCCAGAATATCCTCATGAACGGCGGAGTCTGCGGACGTCGCGCGTTCTTCGGCCGCTTCATACTGCGTGCCTTCGGAATTCCCACCACGGCTCGTCCGCAGCGTGGTCATGCCGCCTTGGCGCACTGGACACCTGATGGCTGGGTGGTCTGCCTTGGTGGAGCCTGGGGAGTTGGCTGGGCCAACGGGCCGGGCGGCGTCGGCGGCAGCCGAATCTCAGATCTTATTTTCCTGGCGGAAACACAGGCCAGGATGACTGGAAGGCCCTACGAGCAGGTATGGCGTGCAAAGACGGTAGGCACTGTCCTTGCTCAAGCGGACGCGTCCGGGCTCTGGAACAGTGTCGCGCTCTACCGTCAGCGTGCGATCATTGAAGAAGCCAAGGCCGTGACGCTGACCGCAGTGGGTACGGACATTGGCGAGGCGAATGAAACCAAGGAGAAGGTTGACATTGCCAAGGTGACCATAACCGAAGCGGATAAGAAGATCCTCGTCGGACGGGACGGGGTGGTCACCATTCCCGCGGCAGCCTGCAGCAAGCCCACCAAGAGCACGGGGAAGATCATTTTCATGGAGAGCAACCTTGGCGGAATGCAGCTCCATTACAGCCGTAACGGCAACCCCGAGGAGTTCGAATACACATTCGGCGCACCGAAGGCTGGGAAATACGCCCTCGCCGCGCGGGTGGTAACACCCAGCTGGAAGCAGCATCTCATGGTCACGGCCAACGGCGCCGAAAAGCCAATCGACATCGCATTGCCCTTCACTGTGGGCATGTGGGATAAGACTCAACCGGTCGAGATCACCTTGGCCAAGGGAAAGAATGTGCTGACGTTCTCCCGCGAGCACGAGGGCCTCAAAGGAGTGACCATTAAGGACTTCACGTTGACGCCCGTAAAGGATTCTACCGAGGCCGCTAAGAACGATACAGATACGAAGCAGCAATTGCCTGATCCGGATGGTAAACCTGCCGATATGTCAAAACCCGTCCAGGTCTATATTCTGCTGGGTCAGTCCAACATGCTCGGGGCCGGAAAGGTCAGCCCGGAGGAAAAAGACGGCACCCTCGAACATGCCACCAGGAAGAAAGACATGTATCCCTACCTCGTCGATGACGCCGGCAACTGGACCGAACGCGAGGATGTCCGCAATGTGCGTGTGATGGGCAGCGGCACCGGCAATATGAGGGTCTTCAACAACGAGTGGATGACCATCAAGGGCGGCAAGATCGGCCCGGAAATCGGCATCGGGCATTACGTCGGGCATGTCACCGACGCGCCGGTGCTCATCCTCAAGAGCTGCATCGGCAACCGCAGCCTCGGCTGGGACCTGCCGCCGCCGGGAAGCCCGTCCTTTGAGTTCGAAGAAAAGGGCACGGTCTGGTGCTACGCCGGTTACAAGGAATCCCCGCTGCGCTGGGAGAGAGGCACCGAGCCCAAGCCGATCGGCTGGTACGCCGGCATGCAGTATGACGGCGATATTGCCCGCGCGAAGAAGGTGCTGGCTGAGTTGGACAAGTATTACCCCGGCGCCAAGAAATACGAGATCGCAGGCTTCTTCTTCTGGCAGGGCGACAAGGATCGCTACAACGCCGGACACGCCGCCCGGTACGAGCAGAATCTCGTGCACTTCATCAAGACGCTGCGTAAAGATTTTGATGCGCCGAACGCGAAATTCGTTTGTGCTACTCTCGGCCAGGCCGCGAAGGGCGCCACAGGCAACGAAGGGCAAATCCTCGAAGCTCAGCTCGCGGTGGACGGCAAGAGCGGCAAGTACCCCGAGTTCAAGGGCAACGTCGCGACCGTTTACAGCAAGCCCCTCTGCCACGGGGGCGCCTCCAACAGCCACTACGGCGGCAACGCCGAGATCTACATGGACATCGGTGAGGCGATGGGTCGGGCCATGGCGGACATGTTGATCAAGAAGAAGTAACAGGGCCCGGGCCAGGTCGATAGAAAGACAGAACGAAAGACCAGCTATAGAGAGTCAATAATAAAATAGAATAATTTTTTGTATAGCTCTTTGACAACTGAAGATTCCTCAGGATTTTGGATTATGGCCTTTGCGTATGTAGTCTCGGCGGTCGGTCATTATTCTCCAGAC